>CAZFGQ010000027.1:7048-30732 GCA_964518675.1 uncultured Spirochaetota bacterium | reverse complement strand
AGCTCTCTGGGAAAATACTTTAGGATTAAACAACATTTAGAATCACTCCATTGAAGTTAATCAAATGAAATTAATTGAATCCCAGAACCATTTTAATTTTAAATTATCTTAAAATAACAGTTCTCCTGAAAACGGGACCCAATTAAACGAATTATAATAAAATACCTGGTCTTCTCCCTCCCGGAGTCTTTTTTAATCAATTAAAAAAACTACCGTTTCTCGATCATTTCTACCACCTGCCTACCAAGTTTATCTCTTTCATATATAGCATTTATCCCTTCCAAACCAAGTTTATTTCTTATAAAATCAGTTCCCACCACATTATCTGTAACTGGTCCTGAAATGAGATGAAGCGGAATATTCCTCTCTTCCATTATTTTTTTTAATCCCCACGCTCCAACCTGGTCAAACGCACAGGAAATGTGACATTTCACACCCTTTATGAGTTCTCCATCTTCGAAGAATTTATCAACACCATAATCACCGAAAAATCCATCCCCAAGTTCAAAAACGATCAAATCCGGCTTATAGCCAGAAAATTCTCTTATCATACCCCACGCAATTCCCGGGATATTACTGATATTTACCGTTGACGGAAAACCAAAATCCAGAAAAGTAAGAGCTTCAATTGCGCCATGATCCTTCATATTCAATGGATCTTTAAGAGCCGAGATACCCGTTACCTTACCCGCACAAACCCTGTACCCCTTCCAGGTCAGTTCCTGGATTAACTTGGATGCCACAACAGTCTTCCCGCTATTCATTGAACTCCCAGAAACCACTACAATAGGAATGTCACTTTTAAGCTTTTCACCAAGTGGTTTCGCACAATCTTTTACATTTAATATTTTCCCATCTCTAAGAACCATTCCCAGAAGCTCAACTTTCAGGGGAGGACCATAATCCATAGAGTACGAAACCGCATTTCCCATCACACCGCCAAGATTCAGTATATGAAGCCTATCACCCTTTTGAATTTCATTCGGAATATTCCCAACGAATCCCTTGAGAGCCCTCCTTTCTCCAAGAGCACCTGCTATAATATCTCCACGGGAGATTTTTGCCATCCGCCCAGTCGTCAATTCTATGTTTTCATAAACTCTTTTTTCTTCAAGTGCTCTGACAACGCATACGTTTCCCCTCTCGGCAATTACTTCGTCGGTAACCTCTTCAATCTCTGCAAGGTTAACATTCACAGTAACTGAACCGGCTTTGTTAATCCGAAGTTTCATTCTTATATTCCCTCAACAAACTTTTCATTAAAAAAAGTATTTTATACCAAAGTTCAGTTTAAGCCACTTACCCCTTATAAAAACTCGGCACAGGAACCTGAAACATCACTATAGATTAAAATAAAACCCAAAAAAGCACGAATATTTTCCATACATATACTATTTTAATAAAAAGGGCAAAAAACAAACCTCAAAGAGTTCAATGGGATACCGAGTCCCACACGATTTCAACAATTACCAGGTTTTTTACTTTACCTTTCTCCTCAAATTGACCATCTTGAATTAGATAGTCGAATCAATTCCATTGACGATTGAATATAGTTTCATTGGAACTGCAAACACCCTGCAAAAACCCTCTGCATCCCTGCTATCCCACAACTTCTGCACCTCGCCGTAAAGTGCCAGGTCTTTCTTCATAAGCGAATGGGGACTTCTCACACCTGTAACCATGAAACTCCCATTCGATATTCTCACCTTAACATCTCCATTAACATTTTTCTGAGAGGAGTCTATCATCGCCTCTATATCCCTCATAACAGGATCAAAAAACTGTCCTTCATGAAGCATATTGCCGTAAACATTCGCCAGATGATCCTTCCAGAATCTCTGATTCTTTGTTAGAACAAGTTTTTCAAGCTCTTTGTGGGCAGATATAAGAATCAGAGGAGCCGGTGCTTCAAAAACTATTCTTCCCTTTATTCCCATAATTGTATCCCCGATATGTACTCCTCTCCCCACGCCAAAACTACCTGCCAGTTCGTTTAACTCCCTGATAAGCTCAACCCCATCGACTTTTTTACCATTGAGGGAAACGGGAAGTCCCCTCTCAAAACCTATCACTACATCCCTGATATTCTCGGATTTTCTGGTGACTGCCGTTTTCTTAAAAACACTCTCAGGTGGAAATTTCCATGAGTCATGAGTCTCAACCCCTCCTATTGTAGTACCCCAGAGGCCCTCATTTATTGAGTAATCCCTCACCTCTGAACTTACCCTATAACCCTTTTCTTCGAGCCATCTGGACTCTTCCTGCCTGCTCCATCCAAGAGAACGAATCGGAGTTATAATCTCTGCCTCCGGCATCAGAACAGTAAATGCAACATCAAAACGAACCTGATCATTGCCCGCGCCTGTTGAACCATGTGCAAGAGCTTTAGCACCCTCTTTTCTCGCAATTTTTACAACCTCTATAGCCTGGGCAACTCTTTCAGCACCAACAGAAAGGGGATAAACACCACCTCTGAGAACATTTCCTTTAATTATATAGGAAATAAATCTTTCATAAACATATCTTCTGGCGTCCACTGTGTAGTGTTTTTCAACACCGAGATTTTTCGCCCTTTCCTCAATCCCCTTTAATTCTTCCTCACTGAATCCACCGGTATCCACAGTAACAGAAATCACATCATAGCCGAGCTCCTCCCGCAGGTACACAGCGCAGAAGGAGGTATCAAGCCCACCTGAAAATGCAAGACATATCTTTTTACCCATTTCCTTCTCCTGGAAAAACCTGGATTAAAATAAACAAACAATAACTATTCAATAAATTGGAAATATTCGAAAGGCATTTCATATTGAATGCCAGATTTTATGAAAAATAGAAAACCATGCATAAAATGTAAATAAAAACATTGACAGAGATGTAAGAAAAACCCATAATATTTTTTTGTATAACAGGAGGTAAAAAATGCCAGAAACACTGATTCAAATGATAAAAGAAAGTTCCGAGAAGTTTTCTGACCTTCCTGCCCTGAAAATTAAAGAGGGAGAGTCATTCAAACCAATCACATATAAACAGCTTTACGAGATTATTAAAAATCTTGGTACAGCACTAATAGATATTGGTGTTGGAAAAAATGACCATGTGGGATTAATCTCTGATAACAGATACGAGTGGATTATATGCGATCTTGCAATCATAGGTACCGGAGCATGTGACGTTCCCCGAGGAAGTGATTCAACTCCACAGGAGCTTGAATATATCCTAAACCACGCAGAGGTTGAAACATGTTTCGTTGAGGACAAGAGACAGCTTGAGAAGATATATTCCATTTCAGAAAACTTACCAAAGTTAAAGCAATTAATAGTAATTGATGAAGAAAAAGAGATCGACAAATCCCAGTACAAATTAATGAAAATATACACCATGAAAGAGCTGATTAAAAAAGGCAAAAAGCTCATGGATGAAGGCGACAACCGATTTGAAGAGGCCTCGGCAAGAGTTAAACGTGAAGACCTTGCAACCATTATCTACACATCCGGAACTACTGGTAACCCAAAAGGAGTTATGCTGAGCCATGGAAATATAATGCACAACGTTTTAAACTCTCCCAAAGCCATTCCAATCACAAAGGGAGATAGGTTTCTCAGTATTCTACCTGCCTGGCATAGTTTTGAAAGGACAGTTGAATACGTTTTACTCTATGTGGGTGCCTCCAATGCATACAGCAAACCAGCAGCTCAGGTTCTAATGCAGGACCTCGCCATTGAGAAACCGCATTATATTGCAAGTGTTCCAAGGATATGGGAGGCTCTATATAATGCAATCCACTATAAGATAAGCAGAGAAAGTCTTATAAAAAGATCAATATTCCATTTCTTTGTCAATACAGGAATCAAATACAAGAAAAACTGGCTTCTGATGAAAAACCTTGTTCCCAGATTCAGCAGAGTTACCATCTCAAAAAGAATCGGCGAACTCTTCAAATCAACGCTGGTTGTGGTATTTCTAAAACCCCTCGTAAAAATTGGAGATAAACTCGTATATTCAAAGATAAGGGAAAAAACCGGCGGCCAACTTAAGGCAGGAATAAGTGGAGGCGGGGCCTTGCAGAAACATGTGGATGATTTCTTTGCAGGTATAAACCTCAGTGTACTGGAAGGCTATGGCCTTACCGAGACTTCTCCCATAGTTGCAGTACGTACCTTTGAAAGGCCTGTCCCATACACAGTAGGACCTCTTCTTGATGAAGTTCAGGTAAAAATAGTGAACGAGGAGGGAAGAGAACTTCCCCCCGGTGAAAAGGGGATAATAATGGTAAAAGGCCCGCTGGTAATGATGGGATATTATAAAGATCCCGAAGCAACTAGAAAAGTGCTATCACCGGATGGCTGGTTGAATACAGGAGACCTTGGAAGAATGACAATTTACGGCGAACTTCAGATCACTGGCAGGGCAAAAGATACCATTGTTTTGCTTGGTGGAGAAAATATCGAACCGCTCCCACTTGAACATGCCCTACTTCAGAGCAGATTTATTGCCCAGGTCATGGTTGTTGGTCAGGATAAAAAAACGCTGGGTGCCTTAATTGTACCAAACTTTGAAGCATTAAAAGAATGGGCAGACGAAACCAATATAAGCTATTCCTCAATAGAGGAGCTGCTTGAAAAAACAGAAACAAGGGCACTGTATCGCAGTGAAATAAAAAACTACATATCTCCAAAGTTTGGATTCAGGGCTGTGGAATATATATCAAACTTCAAACTGCTGCCAAAAGAATTTGAGGTTGGCAAAGAGCTAACTCACACACTAAAAATAAGAAGAAATTATGTCCAGGAGTTATACAAAGATCTTATAGATTCCATGTACAGATAGGTTTTCCAGATAAATACCCTGGGATATACTGAATTTTTAAAGTCTAGATGTAATTCCAACTTACAATATTCCAAAATAAGTCAAATAGAGAAAAGAATTATATCTCTCCAGTAATTTTTCTATTTTCACCATTAAATTATTTTTATATTTTGTATAGACGACTAATCATCTCTTGGACTCAAAACAAATACAATAGTAAAGATCATAATTTATTATGATAACCATACTAACAAGAAAACAGGAGGTTTTAATATGAAAAAGGTGGCTATAGGATGTGATCCCAATGCAAAAGAACTTAAAGAGATACTAAAAAAACATCTCGAAGAACTTGGATATGAATGGGAAGATTACGGTAGTGATGACCCAATCTATGCAAATGTCGCATTTAAGGTTGCAGAAGCAGTTGCTGCTGGAAAACACGACAGGGGCATTTTGCTCTGCGGGACAGGGATCGGAATGTGCATAGCTGCAAACAAAGTTCCAGGTGCATATGCTGCCCTATGCCATGATGCATATTCAACAGAGAGATCCCGAAAATCCAACAACGCAAATATAATGACCATGGGTGCCCAGGTTATCGGACCTGAACTGGCAAAAACACTATTAACCATATGGATGAAATCCGAATATACCCCAGGTGGACGTTCAGAACCAAAGATTCAGAGAATTTATGAGTATGCAAAAGAACACCAGAAATAATTTTTTTATAAAATCAGATGTATAGATAGGTAATTGTGGGTATAGCAAAATTCTTAATAAAACTTTAATACGAAAGGATACAAGATATGTTAAGTCAGAATGATGAGTTGATGTTAAAAAGGGAAGCACTTAATATAAGAAAAAATATCCTTCGAATGATAAAAGCAGGTAAAGCAGGTCACATAGGTGGAGCTCTCTCCATTGCAGAAATCCTCACGGTACTTTACTACAAGGTAATGAGGATTGATCCAAAAAACCCAAAATGGGAAAAGCGAGACAGACTGGTTTTATCAGCCGGACATAAATGTCTTGCACTTTATGCAGTACTCGCCCAGAAAGGTTTTTTCGATGAAACCATCCTGGACACATACGGCAAGTTAAACTCAAAACTCCCCGGCCATCCAGATATGTATAAACTACCAGGTATCGAAACAAATACAGGTGCACTGGGCCATGGGCTCGCAATAGCTGGCGGCATGGCCATGGGTTTGAGAATGGATGGACTGGACAGTAAGGTATACGTAATAATGGGAGATGGTGAACTAGCCGAGGGTTCAAACTGGGAAGCAGCTGCAGCCTGTAGCCATCATAAAATAGATAATATTCTGGTTTTTGTAGATAGAAATAAACTACAGATAAGTGGACCTACCGTTAAGGTCATGAGCTACGAACCTTTAGAGGAAAGATGGAAAGCATTTGGATGGGCAGTGAGAACAATAGATGGGCATGATTTGAATGCTATATATAATGCCTGCATGGATATGCCTTTTGAACCTGGCAAGCCATCTGTTGTCATTGCAGATACGATAAAATCCAAGGGATTCAGCTTTGCAGAGGGCAAGGTTGAATACCATTACTGGAAAGCAACCCCAGAGCAGATTGCAATTGCTGAAAAAGATCTTGAAGAAATAGAAAGGAGCCTGGCATAAATGAGTGAAAAAACAAAAAATAATATAGTAGCAGATAAACTTGAAGAAAGGGACCCAAGAAAAACATTCGGCGAAGCGCTCGTTGAGGTTGGAGAGAAAAACGAGAAAATAGTGGCAATCTCAACAGATAGCTCAAGCGGATCGGGAATGGGCCCCTTCAGAGAGAAGTTTCCCGACCGGCATATAGAATTCGGGATTATGGAACAGGGGGCAATAGGCTTCGCAGCAGGACTCGCCACAACGGGTAAAATACCCTTCTATGCAGCAATTGCTCCATTTGTTACGGTAAGACCATTTGAAATGTTCAGAAATGATCTGGGTTACATGAGGCAGAATGTAAAGGTTATTGGAAGATGTGCGGGTCTCACCTATTCTCAGCTTGGTGCTACACACCAGAGTCTTGAAGACCTGGCCATTATAAGAACAATTCCGGGAGTAGTGGTGATAAACCCAGGAGATCCAATAGAAATAAAAAAGGCTGTTCATGCAATTGCAGAACACTACGGCCCAGTGTATATGAGAATTGGAAGCCCAAAAATGCCGGTACTCAATAAAGAAGATTACAAGTTTGAAATCGGCAAAGGCGTAGAGATGCTTCCAGGAAAAGACGTAACTATTATTGGAACCGGTACGGTACTTTCAAAAGCATACTTTGCTGCAATTGAATTAAAAAAACAGGGAATAGACGCAAGGATGATAAATATACATACTATAAAACCGCTAGATAAAGAACTGATACTTAAAGCAGCAGAAGAAACCAAAAGAATCGTAACTGTTGAGGAGCATTACCTGGCAGGTGGCCTTGGCAGCGCAATTGCGGAATTCCTTTCCGTCACAAGACCTACAAAAATGAAGATGATTGGTGTGGACGACCAGTATGCAAGCACCGGGCCTTATGAGGAACTTCTCGGGCTTTACGGTCTTCAGACAAATCAGATAGTTGAAACGGTAAAGAGTTTTATAGAAGAATAAGAAAAATACCTCAATAAATTTTAATCCAGACCGTTATAAATTCGCTCAAGGTGGGATATATCTAACTGTATCCTGGGTGCAGTATTTTATTTTTCCGTAGGCCACGCATAAGCCAATTCAAAGTTATTTCTTTAAAATCAGCTCACAGTAAAGATCGGGTCTCCTATCCCTGTAAAATGCAAGTTTTGATCTATGGGTTCTCATTTCATCTATGTCAAGTTCCCGATAAATTATCCCCTCATCTGATTCACCCATCTTAGCAAGTACCTTTCCGTTATAGCTTCCAACAAAACTCGTACCGAGAAAATTGATCCTATCTTCAACTCCACACCTGTTTGAACATACAACATAATAACCGTTCGAATAAGCATGTGCCAGCATCTCTGTAAGCCATACATCCCTTGCCCCAACGGGAGTTGCAGCACTGATGAAAAGAACATCTACCTCCCCAAGTCCATAGATCCTTGCACTTTCGGGGAAATGCCTATCGTAGCACAACATACATCCAAATCTAATTCCTTTCAGTTCAAATATCCTGTGTCCAAGATCCCCGGGCTTGAAGTAATAGGTTTCATGAATATTTTCAACAGATGGTATGTGGAGCTTTCTGTAGGTTCCTACATACCCGGCTTCAGAATCGAAAATTGCAGCAGAACAATGATAATTACTGCTATTTTTTTCAAATAAAGGTGCAATAACAGTGGTGTTTTTCCCTTCAATACACTCGAGGATTCTATCGGTAACCCATCCTGGAATTGTTGTGGCTAGATCAAAATAACTCTCATCCCTGTACTGGGGAAAGTATATCGTATTGAAAAGCTCAGGCAAAAGTATAAAATCTGGTTTCTCCTTTAAAGATTCTTCTATAAATCCAATTGCTTTTCCAAGAATATCATTACATCCCTCCGTACTATATTGAACCACAGCTACCTTCATGACAACCTCCTCAGTTACCGAAGTAATAGCTGGTATATTTCATCATGTCATCTCTACTAATCTTAACTCATAAGGAGCATCAGGGAAATAAATATATCCTTTAACTTCCCTATCAGGATACATGGTTTTTAAAGCAGAGTAGTATTTTTTCAGTTGATTACCGTAAAGTTCTATATACTTTCTGATATCTTCCTCACCAGAAATTACAGTTGTTTTAAAATCGATAAACTCCACCGGTTCCCCAAACAAAATCCTATCGAGTCTTATTCCACAGGCTTCACGCTCATTTATTTTCAGATACATATCAACCTCGGATAATGAATCTTCAGATAAAAATCTGCTTATTCTATCGTCCTTCAAACATTCAGCAATTAGCAAATTGACTTTTTCAATTGCTCTTTCCCTCTCTTCCATCGTAAATCTCATTGCTTCTGCATCCAGCGAGGATTTTATTAAATTAGAAAATGATTTTCCTTTGATCGACTTTGGAACCCTTATCATGGATATTGTCCTGTGAAAAACCAAACCAATAAGTCTAGCCATCCTTCTTTCCTCATAAGAAAAGTCACCGGGGAAATACTCATCAACCACCTCATCATACAAAAATACCGGTTCTGATTTCTTTTTAATTTCACTGGACTCAAATGTCAGCGTTTTTACATATATTTCCTTCTTTCCAGCGCTATCTCGCTTATCCTCACATCCCTGGAGGGTTCCAAACTCAACAACCCCGTTTTCACTACCACCCATAAGATCTACAACCAATTTACCAAAGGTCTTTTCATTTTTACCTTTTAATAGAGGAAAAATAATAAGGTTCTCTATTGCTCTGGTTAAAGAAACGTACAGATTATTTAATTCATCTGTTTTATAGTCATTTTTCAATTTCTCCAGAGTTGATTTTATATATGGAATACTTGAAAGATAATCAAAATATTTCTTTCCCGGAATTAGGAATGGAGTTGCATTCTTATCTCCTGAACTAATCCTGATAATCTCCCTCCTTATTTCATAATCAAGTTTTGTTCTGAGAAATGGAAGTATCACCGTATGATACTCCAGACCCTTTGCACTGTGAATGGTCTGGAGAATTACGCCATCAAGATCGTAATTCCTGAAGTTTATCCTGTCACCAAACTCCTCAATGTACAGGATAAAATCTTCAAGTGTTGCCCCGGGATTGCTTTTCTCAAAATCATCTATAATTTCAAGAAAATCCACCAGCACTTCTCTTTTGTCATTATAGAAATTAAATAAATCTAGTTCCATGTAGATATCCATTAAGAGTCTGGACAAAGAAGTGTAGCAACTTATAAGATGAAGATGCTTTACTTTTTTATACACCTCTTCCGAGAAAGTCTTGAGGATTTCAATCCCAGAAACCGTAGAGTTCTGTATATATTTATATATATCAGGGTATCCTGCTCTCATTATTTTCGACCTGAGGAAAGAGACAGCATAATTATTCTCATCCGGAAAGAGTAACATTTTAAGTATATTCAAAACATCTCTTACACAATAATCAGTTAAAACACTCGATTTGCCCTGGGAAATGAAGGGAATTTTATTAAGGAGAAAAATTCTTTCGAGAGCCTCAATCTCCGTATTTTTGCGACAGAGAACAGCAATCTCATTATACCTAATTCCCAAACTGTGTAGTTTCTTTATCCAATCAACAATTTTTCCATAAACTTCCTCCTCACTGTGAAGAGGTTCTATCCTTACATAGCCCCTATTTGAGCTACTCTTTTTCAGTTTCTCCGGGAACTCCTGGGGGATGTAGGGATAATCAGGTTTAACATTTTCCACAATTCTCTCAAATAGATCATTAACAAACCTCAGAAGATTGCCCGACTGCCTGTAATTATATCTCAGCGTGTCTTCTTCCAAGCCATATTCATCTTTAACAATTTTGAATAGTTCAGGATCTCCACCTCTCCATCTATAAATTGACTGCTTAACATCTGCTACGATAAAAATACTCCCCTTATTTTTAATACACTCAGACGCTATCCTTTTCAGAGCTTCCCACTGAATAATACTTGTATCCTGAAACTCATCTATCAGGATGTACCTTATGTTCTTATCGAGCTTGAATAGAATCGATTTATAATCAGGAATTTCCTTTAGAAGCCGTACAGCATACCTTTCAATATCATTGAAATCAACACCTCTCATTTCTCCCTTCATTTTCCTATAAATTCCATCTATCCGCGAAAATACGTGAAGCCACATAGCGGTAAAATACTGCATTTCAATATGAAGAAAATTGGCAAAAAAAGCTCGGAGACTTAAAAGCTTACGCGTAAATAATTTTTTTTCAACTTCATCTAACTGGCTGTAAAAATATTTTAAATAATTTACAATTTTTTCATCTTCATTACCTGGGTCTACAAGTTTATCATTAAAAAAATTGAAAGACTTCGAATCTACCCTCCTGTTTTCCATTAGATTCAATAGTTTTTCTGTGAACCCATACAGATTTCTTTCATGTTTTATTGGCTTTTTATTTAAAATAAAACTACGAATGCCTTCAATCATCCTGTAAAATCTATCCGACTCAACAAACCCGACCCTTTTAAAGTATTTTTTTTCCAATTCTTCAACCGGATAAAAGTCTATCTCTTTCTTATCCGGATTACATGAGCTGACCTTCTCGTATATATCAATAAGCAGGCGGGTAATATTAATTGGCCTTGGGGCATATTCCAGTGCAAAACCCCTCAATTTCTTTAATTCATAATCATTATTTTCAAGATACCTGTAGTAGTTTTCCACGGCATTCAAAAGCATCATCTCTTTCGCGAGTTCATCCACAACAGAAATTGAAAGGGGAAATTCAATTCTCTCTGGAAAAGCCTGCAGCAAACTAAGTAAAAAACTGTGAATGGTGGAAATCTGGAGGCTTGAAAAATCAAGAAGGAGTGCTTTCCTCGCATATCTAGCTCTATTTATCAGTGCTCTTTCGGGTACTTTCATGATACCTTTGAAGTTTTTTAATTCCTCCTTTTCTGCCTTTGCCAGTGCATCAATCCTTCGGAGTATTTTCTCCTTTATATCTGACGCAGCCATGTTGGTAAAGGTCACAACAAGAATTTCTGAGGGTTTTATCCCATTTAAAAACATCAAGATAAGTCTATCAGTAAGGGCACGTGTTTTTCCACTCCCGGCCGATGCCCTTAAAGCTACACTTTTTTGAAAATCCCGTGTTATCATTATAGAAATCACCCACAAGTATAATTTCAAAAATTAAAATTATACAGCGCCTTCAAGGACCCTGCATATCTGTTGAAAAGAACAATAAGAACAAATAACCGGATCTTCGGTAAGACCAAATACTCTGGCAGAGCTTACATCAATTATAAAATCGATAATGTGTTTGTGGAATAAATTAAGATAATCCTCAATTCTCACCCCATTCACTATCTGAACCAATTCTCCGTCGCCAAGAATATCATAGTAGTACAGCCCCCCCAGCTTCCTATCAGGATAATTTTTTGAAAATAATAAGCCGTAAAACCCGAGCTGTACTTCTTTAAAATCCCTTTCTGGCATATGGAGAGTCTTTAGTGGGATATTTCCCGTTTTATAATCAATTATGTGGTATTCCTCATCTGGACTCAAATCGACCCTGTCCAAGATTCCTTTGAGGCAATAATAAGTTCCACCCACATCTATCTCTGTCTCCAGCTCTCTCTCAAGCAAATCCACCTCAATCCTCCAGCCCTCAGCAAACCTCCTAAAATCATTTTTGATAATTCTTTCAAGTTTCTTCTTCAATATTTCCCGTGTTACTATCTCCTCACCAGTATTGAATAACCCTGCCGGAAACTTCTCATCTATAAGAGCCTCGAGCCTGTCAACTGCTTCTTTCTCATCTGGCAAACCGGATTTAAAACCCCCGTAAACAAGGTTCATTACCTGGTGTACAAGAGTTCCGAGGAGACTATGGTCAAGACCTCTCAGCGAAAGAGATTCATCCTTTATTCCAAGTATTCTCGAAATATAAAATCTTGTTTTACAATCCTTCAACAACTGCACATCATATCGG
The DNA here is from genome assembly GCA_964518675.1 of uncultured Spirochaetota bacterium. Classification (GTDB taxonomy): domain Bacteria; phylum Spirochaetota; class B62-G9; order B62-G9; family CAZFGQ01; genus CAZFGQ01. The sequence goes on along the minus strand of CAZFGQ010000027.1, from coordinate 18,318 downwards.
GAAAGCTCATCCATTCTTAATCCACCGGGTGGGAGATCGATCTCCTGAGAATAACCTGGATACACCGTAAGCTCTTTAACAGAAGATTTAAAAGGAACAAGATATCCTGAATCAAGAGGACGAAGTTTTTTGGCCCTTTCATCTATAAACTTTTCAGTTATTAAATAGTAAAATCTCGATCTTGTATCATATTTTCCGTTTTTATCTCTTATTGAGAAGATGTAACTTATCTTGGAGCCATCAATCAATCTCTTTATATGGTAGAATTGGAGTATCTCTCTATCCTGAGAGGGAATTAATCCAATAGCCTTCCTTAATGTACTGCTGAATAACTTCAACTTTGGAACTACTTTTGGAATAATCCCTTCATTAAAACTGGGAATAAATACATAGGGAAATGACAGTCCCCTTGTTTCAAGAAGACCAAGTAACTGTATACCCCTCATGCTCTCTGATACAATTGGATATTTTTCATTGCGGAGTATAAATAACAAAACTTCAAGAGGAGTTTCATTAAAATCACTCTCCATCTCTCTGAGTGAGAAGACTTTTTCCAATACCAATTCCCTAGCACTGTAGTATTCGGCAGTTCGGCTTTTTACAAGTAAACCAAACAGGTTTTTAATTCCCCCGTATAATAAATCAAAATTCTTCGAATGATATATCTTATTCATGATATCCACAAGCGGCCTGAGATCAAATCCATCACCGTTTTTACCGGTTCTTTCCGGCGTGATGATCGAATCTCTCCCACTTAAAGGTATTCCCTCCCTCTCAAGTATTTCTCGAGATATGTCGTTTCTTAACAACCTCCCAAGGACCTTTCTATCCATTGAAGTGGTATAGTATCTGTGTATCAATGATAAAAACCTGTATATTGGTGTATTTCTTAAAGGCAGGCCCTCTGAGAAGTTAATTTCTACACCTGATTCGTGTAGATACATATATAATAATTCAGAAAAATCAGAATCTATATTGAGAATAATTATTTCATCAGGGTTTTTCCCCTGTTCTATCAATCTAAAAACAGTATCAATAATGGCCAGAGCCTGTTTTGTTTTGGTGGGTTCCTCAGAGTAAAAAATATCAGCCGGAGAAATACTAAAATCACGAGTTGATGCACAAGCGGAAGTGCCAGCTCTATATCCAAGAATTCTGCCAAAATCAAACTCATTTGTATCCTGATAAAGGACATGAAGCTTATCTTCGATCACGGAATATACCCATTTCTCGAACCTCGTAAGGGCAACAGGATTAACAAGCACCACATGCTTAAATTCTGCAAAATACCTTATAACATGCTCTTTTCTTATAAGATTTATGGCAAATCCAGGGTCCATCGACGAGCTCTGTTCAATAATATAGTTGTGGTAAAGTTTTTTAAAAATAGAAAACTGTTCTTCAAACCCCTCGTATCCGGCGACAGGAAGAGACTCTGTTCTGATAGAATACAGATCTACTTTCTGCTCATTTATCTCCCTGAATGCACCCAGGTATCCATCGGATAGTTCACAAAAATCCTTAAAACTATCAATGAAGCTGGGATTGAAAAGCAGCTCAACACCGTTGGTTTTTCTGACAGCCTTTTTAAACATTGAATAGCACATAAAACGGGAGGCGAGGGGAATACCCGTCATCAGGGAAAGTTCTGTGATCATCTGAAAAGGTGTTATGATAGAAGGCGCAAATAATATATCCTTTGACTGAGTTTTCAGGAGCTCTCTTGAAAAATGTTTCCTGAACCTCTGCGTGGGCACAATAAGGATCGTACCGGGCAAATCAAATTTATTACCTGTTATATATTCTGACAGAAATACAGAAGGATCTTTATCAAAACCAAAACGAATTATCCTCATTTAACAACATAACCCCGTTATAATTTAAATGTTAATTTCTTGATATATACCAGAAATCGACGTTATCCAGACATAAAATTGTATGTATTCCATTAATTCACATTTGAAATATAACAAACTAATCCAACATTTCCCCTAGATAGGGTTTAAGAAAGATTTCAATATATTTTCTTACAAGTGCAGACACATTCTGCAACCACCTGCAGCTTAAGTCAATGAACCAGTTACTCCTTATTCTGTCTATTTCGTCAGGAGAGATTTTAACATATCTCCCGCTCATTGAATCCCCCCATATCCTTATACATTCTTCAAAGATCGGATTAAATACCCTTTTCGCTTCTCTGTATCCATGTAGCACCGCATTCTTAAAGCTTTCATTTGTCAAGGTCTCCGCCATTCTGGCACCATATTTTACCGCTTCTATCAGTCTTTCATTACCATGCCAGAGAAGATATCCCACATACCTTTCATAGTTTAAATGGTAGTTATATATTCTGTAGTACAAACCTTCCCTATTGAAAAGGTTTCTAAGAAGATAAATTTCAGTAAAGGGCTTAACATGAAACGGTGTCAACAAATCCTCAAGATAATGTAAAGCCCTTCCTGCAAACCTGAGTCCCCAGTAGTTGTTACCTGATTTGAACTCCCGTTCTGCCTTTGATGTAAAATAATCCATCATCCTATGGGGAATACCAACTTTTATTCCAAACAGGGAATACCTCAAATGTCTGTATCCCTGACTTCCTCCGAGAAACCCCTGGAGCGGTGAAAGATTTAAATCCTGATCCATCCCCCAATCAGGTTCAGCTGAGTAGATTGAAAGAACATGGATAGCCGGATACTTATTATCTTTTGGGTCCCTGTATCCTACAAAGTTTTCATAATACTCACCCTCAGAATATCTAGGGTCATCTGAAAATACGGCAGGTGGTTTCCCCTCTCTGAAGTGAAAGAGATTTTCCTCATTAAATGGAACTGAATCCTCGGTGTACGGTAGCTCTCTTACCTCAACTTCTTTAAAAGGAAAACCAGCCTCCATCGCACAGATATATGTTACCACATCATGGGCGATCATAGATGTATCTCCAGAATACTTTATTTATCTAATTACCAAATATCTCATTTTTCACTGCGATAAGCCCCGGTGCGGGTATCGGGATCATTTCAAGTATTTTTTTGCTTCTCCGTAGCTCATCAATCGCATTTCTCTGTCGGACGGCGTTAACGCCTCCGTAAATATTTGCAATATATGTGATCGTCCCAATGGTAGAGAAAGCTATTCCAAACCCGATTTTCTCCTGGGATAAAGAATAGGCAGCAAGAACCAGAAAACTTCCATTTATGAGAAAACTTCTCCCAGCCTCAACAAACCTTCCCGCATATAGGTATCCAAGACCAGGAATAAGGTTGAGTATCCCTCCGAGAACAGGGGACTTTTTATGCAATAGTCTAGCTTCGAAAAGTTTCTCTTTTATTCTCGCCCTGATTGGATCATCTACCAGAGCACCTTCATCAAGAACCTCAAGCGCTTTATCCCATTGAAGATTATAAATATAAAGAGCAAGCTCCATTCTCCCAATGTATAACCCCAATTCTTCAGGACAGGAAAAGCCAAGGCTGTTGAGCTGCTCTCTTAGAATGACGTAATCTTCAAGATTTTTCTTTAGAAAAAGAATATAGAAAATCTGATAATACACCTCACATAATCTATTTACAGAGGAAAGCTCCTTTCTCTCCCCAGCCAGTTGTTCTCTCAGTGGATACAGAATCCCAAGTGCAGATGAATAATCACCCTTTTGTACATAACAAACAGAAAGCAGGATCTTAGCAAGCAGTTTTTTATCCATATCCTCCGTAAAAAAAATATACCTGTTAAGCTCCATAGAAGCCTCATCATAAAATCCCTTTTTGTACAGATACTTGGCATATTCGAACTCTATATCATCTTCGAAAGCCCCTGTTCCACCATAAAGAATATTGAAAAAACCGAGTGCAACTAACAGAGCTCCAGCGAGATAAAGTATTATTGGAATTTTTTTGCTCATTTACTTATCACCCGGAAACAAATACCTTAGTATCCATGATTTATTAAAGCCTGATACATCTAACATTCTAATCTTTGCGTATGTAATAATTTAGAAAGTACTTTCTGTAACCCAGATAATCTTCAGGATTAAAAATGTAGTTAAAATATACCGGATTATACATCAGCCCATTATCCAGTACTATAAAAAACCTCTCTGCACTTTTAACTTCACGATAAAGGACTCTTTCCACTGTCATTAACAGCGCAGGTAAAAATCCATATGCATTTACAGCTTCAACGGCAAATTGGGAACAGCTTGGATAAAACCTGCAAACAGAGCCATTTAAAGGAGAGATTTTTTTCTGGTAGAGCTTTATCAATCTAATAGACGGCCTGTTTTTACAACCTGAACTGGAAAACCCGGGGTTCAGCAATTCATAAGCTGTTTTCATCTCTTCCGCATAAGCGGCTTTTCCTGGTCTGAAACCCTGTACGCCTGAAAGAAAAACTAAAAATAGAATTGTAACGATAAAAAAACATATATAAATTCGCGAATCCATCATAGTATGTTAAAAAGGCTCAAATTAAAAATCAACAAAATAAATTGAAACAAAGGGTATTGATATTTTATATTAATTGATGGATACTGAAAAGATATCTTAAACGAGGGGATAAAGAATGGAAAGAAGCACACTGTTTCAGAAATTCGGTCAGGTCGTTGAAGCAGGAAGGGTTATTTTCCGGGAGGGAGAACCCGGGGATACAATGTACATTATCCAGAGTGGGAGGGTAAAGATAACCAAAAGAGTAAACAACGTAGAAAAAATACTGATGGTTCTGGGAAAAGGAGATTTCTTTGGTGAAATGGCTCTCATAAGGCAGACTCCAAGAAGTGCAACCGCAACAGCTGTAGATACCTGCGAGCTTCTTGCATTTAACAGGGATGGGTTTTTAAGCATGATAAGTAAAAACTCAAATATAGCGATGAATATAATAGAGAAACTGTGCTTAAGGCTTGAAAGGGCTGATAATCTCATAAGAGACCTGGCCAAAAGAGATATAAAATCTCTCGTTCTTACCACACTCAATGATCTCAGAAAAACTGTAAAACCAAAAGAGGGAAGTGGAATAGTAGCTCTTAACTACCCGGAGACAATCAATAACATAGCTCTTCAGATCAATGCCAGTCCAAAAGAGGTGGAAGAAGAAATCGAAAGACTGATCAACTCAGGATTCATCAAAAAGGAGAAAAATTTTCTTCAGATCGTCGATCCAGTTGAACTGGAACGTCTGGCTGGATACTTCAAAAGGTAACACATCGGACAGAATTATGCATCAAAAACTCATCTGTCAACTGATGAGTAAAGAAGACCTTAAAGATGTGGTACTTATTGAAAAGAGAGTATTTAAAGATCCATGGAGCTACAGGTTTTTTAAGCTTCTGCTAAGGGATCTCAAAAATTACATGGTTACACTGAAACTCGACGACGAGATTATAGGATACGGTGGCTATCATCTATTAAAAACCAATACTAATTTTCTGAACACCCCAAAACTCTACAAGAATATTATTCATCTTATAAATATTGCTATTAAACCAGAATATCAGCGGAAGGGATACGGCACATTTCTATTAAATAAATTACTAACATCCGGGGTAAAAGCCGGTGCTGAGTACTGCTATCTTGAAGTAAGACCTTCCAACATTCCCGCTATTAGTTTTTACAAAAAAGCTGGGTTCAAAATAATAGGGGTTATTGAAGACTACTATACCAAATGGCGAGAAGATGCTCTTGTTATGGGAAAAGAATTAAAACCAACATTCATCTTATAATACTGCATCAACTATTTCAAATAGATCTAATTTTAATCTTTTTCAATTTTTTCTTCTCAAACCAAATAATGCCTTTAAACAAAAAGGGGCCTCACGGCCCCTTTTTGAGCAACAAAATTGCCCTTCAACAACTCAATAATTATATTCAAACTATCATGCAATTCATGCTACCGTTATATCTTTATTCAGATATACATCCTGAATTGCGTTCAGCAATTTAACTCCTTCCTCCATCGGCTTCTGGAAGGCTTTTCTACCCGAGATAAGTCCCATACCACCCGCTCTCTTGTTAATTACAGCAGTTCTTACAGCCTGGGCAAGGTCGTTTTTGCCGGATGCTCCACCAGAATTGATAAGACCAGATCGTCCCATATAGCAGTTCACAACCTGGTAACGGGTAAGATCTATTGGATGATCGGTTGTAAGCTCTGTATAGACCTTCTCATGTGTCCTTCCAAAATTCAGAGCCTTGTATCCACCGTTACATTCCGGCTGCTTCTGTTTTATAATATCAGCCTCGATGGTAACCCCCAGATGATTAGCCTGTCCGGAAAGATCGGCTGAAAGATGATAATCATTCTCCTTTGTCTTGAACGCACTGTTTCTCAAATATGCCCACAGAACGGTGAACATCCCAAGGCTATGGGCATATTCAAATGCCTGGGTAATCTCCTGAATCTGTCTGGACGACTCCTGTGAGCCATAGTAGATTGTGGCACCAACTGCAACCGCTCCCATGTTGAATGCCTGGTCAACACTGGCAAAAAGAATTTGATCGTACTTATTCGGATAGGTCAGAAGCTCATTGTGATTGATCTTAACTATAAATGGAATCTTATGTGCGTACTTTCTCGATACAGCCCCAAGTACTCCAAGCGTAGAAGCCACTGCGTTGCACCCACCCTCAATTGCAAGTTTTACTATATTCTCCGGATCGAAGTAAATCGGATTGGGAGCAAAAGCACTTCCTCCAGAATGCTCTATCCCCTGATCAACCGGAAGGATCGAAAGATAGCCTGTTCCAGCGAGTCTTCCGTGATTAAATACAGCCTGGATATTTCTTAACACAGCAGATGGTCTATCAGTATGCACCAAAACCCTATCTACAAAATCAGGTCCGGGTAGATGTAGCTGAGATTTAGGAACTGTTTTGCATTCATGTTCCAAAAGATCCTTCGCCTCATCTCCAAGTAATTCTTCAACATCAATCATCGTTCCCTCCTTAATAATTAGGATGTTTATAATATGTTGATTTGTTTAGACAGGTAGACTTCTCATCTAAACAATAGATACCAAATTGATTTATTTATGTCAATCAAAATATAACTTTTCTTTTCTATAATGTCTTCTAAATAAACCTCACCAGATTAACATTTAACATTTTCAGGATTAAATCTCCCGGGGTTGATATACACATACACCATTGAGGTATTTAACTATATAATCCACTATCAAAACCTCAGCTTCGGGTTTTATTATCTTACGGGCATTCCTACCTATCTCTTCCAGTTTTTCCCTATCGTCAAGTATTTCGATAATTTTACTGTACAAATACTCAGGGGTAAGTTGTTCCTCATCGATATAAATTGCTGCCCTCTTTTCAGAAAAATACCTTGCATTGAGAACCTGCTCTCCTCTGCTTGCAGATCTGGAAAGAGGAATAAGAATAGAAGGCTTTTCAAGATATGCTATTTCATAGATAGCCCCAGCCCCGGCTCTGGAAACAATTAGATCGGATGCCGCAAGTACGTCGCCCATATGCTCTTTGAGAAACTGAAAAACCCTGTAATTTTTTACCTTACCTTTAATACTGGAAATTTTTTCACCGAGCTTTCTAGAACCACACTGATGCACAATATTAAACTTTATATCCAACGTTTCAACCATTTTCGAAACAGTTCTATTGAGTTTCTCAGCTCCAAGGCTTCCCCCCAGAAATGTTACAATTGGCAGGTCATTCTCAAACCCAAGGAACTCTTTTCCCCGGTTTGGCTCAGCTTCTTTAATTAAACCCCTGATTGGATTTCCCGAAAAAACCACATCCTCCGCATTAAGGTATTTTCTGGTTTCTTCAAAAGACGTAAATATAACCTCTGCAAATCTCGAGATTATCCTCGTCGCAAGGCCAGGTGAAAGATCACTTTCATGTGTAAGGACAGGAATCCTCAGAAGGTGCGCAGCCAATGCTGGCGGAACAGAAACAAAACCTCCTTTTGAAAAAAGCACCCTTGGCCTGAGCCTCTTTAAAAGGAGATATGATTGAAAGAAACCCGCTAAAATATTGATCACATCAAAAAGATTTTTTACCGATAAATATCTTCTCAATTTACCTGCCCGAATACCAAAGAATGGGATTCCACATTCCTCTGACCATTTTTCCTCTTCTCCCATTCTCCTACCAATCCACACTATATCCCTTACATCTCTCCTCCTTAACTCTTCTATTATTGAAATCAATGGGAAAATATGTCCTCCAGTTCCTCCCCCTGTTACCACTACCATTCTACAAAGTCCCTCTTCCTTGAATTAATCATCAGGTTAAATTATAATAACATTAAAAACAAAACAATATTATTTTGATCCGATCTTAAGAAGGAAAAATGAAAAAATTGTTTAAAAAGTGGAGGAAAACATGAACGCAAAGATCGAGCAGAGATTGGTAAAACTTGATGTCCCTGAGGGAACAAACATAATAATAGGGCAGAGCCACTTTATTAAAACTGTTGAGGACATCTACGAGGCAATAGTCAATACTTCGGGGAGCATTAAGTTTGGCCTAGCATTTAATGAAGCTTCCGGACCATGCCTTGTGAGAAAAGAGGGTAATGATGAAGAACTGATCAATCTTGCAGTTAATGCTGCACAAAAAATAGGGGCCGGTCATTGCTTTGTAATCTATATAAAGGAGGGTTTCCCGATTAACATACTTCCATCATTAAAAGAGGTAAGAGAGGTCTTAAATATACTGTGTGCCACAGCCAATCCCGTTGAGGTTATAGTTTTTGAAACGGAACAGGGAAGAGCAATAGCTGGAATTGTCGATGGATTTTCTCCGAAAGGTGTGGAGACAGATAAGGATATTGAGGAAAGAAAATCACTCCTTAGAAAATTCGGTTATAAAAGGTAATCCCCAGTATTCAGGATATCCAGATTTTCGAAATGCCATTAGAGAGGATCAATCGTCTGATCCAATGCCATCAGATCAATGCTCCATACAGTATAATGTTCAGGGGTACTTATTAAAAACTCGACAATGGTGGCGATATCCTCTGGTTCCAGCATTCTTCCCTTGGAAAATGGAAGCTTTATACCTGTCTTCGCGGCCCATTCCGTATTTATCATTGCTGGCCCAAGAATACTGACCTTTATCCCATATTTTTTTACCTCATTGTAAAGTGACCTCGAGAAGCCCTCGACACCATGTTTTCCCGCAGTGTAAATGGCAAGCCTCGATCTCGATCTTTTTCCAAGGATTGAAGAGGTATTTATAATATACCCACCTTTCTGTTTCTTCATGTAGGGTATAACCGCTCTACATCCGTAGAGAACAGACATGAGATTTACTTTAATCCCCTCATCAATCTCCTCAATGGTAAGATCATCAAAATCTGCGTACTTTATCCCCGCTCCAACATTATTAATCATTACATCTATTCTGCCAAACTTATCAATGGTACGTTCTACAAAACTCTTCGCCTGCTCCCAATCGGTCATATCAGCTCTCATCCCAAGAGCTTCTCCCCCTTTACGCCTGATTATGGACTCCATCTCTTCAATAAGCTCGAATCTTCTTGCACAGAACGAAACGGGATAACCTCTATCTGCAAGACGAAGTACTATTGCTCTTCCAATTCCAGAAGAAGCGCCTGCAACGGCGACAACCTTCTTTTCAGAGAACATCTCATCCTCCCATTTGAAATTAACTTTCTTCACGAAACAATCGAGTTGGTTTCCCCATCAAATGGATAGCCAACTCACAAATCAAATCTATTTGTAAGAAAACAACTTCAAAAACAATAATATCGGCTAAAAAGTTAGCACGGTGGAGTGTACTCCACATTTACCCAGCATCTCTTCTTGCCGCTTTCAACAGCCTTATGGATGAAGTAAACCCCTATTGCACCATCCTGAACTGTTGGAAAATCAAGATCTATCTCAGTGGGCTTTTCACCAGCAAGCTTGGCAGAAATCGTCCTGATTGCACTCCTGTATATATTTGCAAAAGCCTCAATGAAAGCCTCTGGATGCCCCGGTGGTATTCTAACAAATGCCCGTGCCTCCGGCTCAAGATATCCATTTCCCCTCTTATAAACCTGCTCGGGCTTATCATTGTATCTTACCTGGAGGTAGTTGGGATTCTCCTGATGCCATTCCAGTGATGCCTCAGTTCCGTATACCCTGATCCTTAGATTATTCTCCTCTCCAACCGAAACCTGAGATGCATAGAGAATACCTCTGGCTCCTCCTTTGTAATGTACAAGGATATTTCCATCATCCTCAAGTTTCCTTCCAGGTACAAAGGTAGTAAGATCTGCACAGATCTCTTCCATTTCTAATCCGGTAATATATCTTGCAAGATTCTCAGCATGTGATCCTATATCACCTATGCATGATGACACACCTGCTTTTGACGGATCAGTTCGCCATACTGCCTGTTTCATGCCTGTGCTTTCAAGCAGAGTGGCAAGCCAACCCTGTGGATATTCAACAACAATTTTTCTTATCTCTCCAAGCACACCCTTCCTTACAAGTGCTCTCGCCTGTTTCACCATTGGATACCCGGTATAGTTATGTGTCAGAGCAAAAACGACGCCGTGCTTTTTTACCAGCCTACATAGCTCCTCAGCCTCTTCCACTGTATTTGTCATGGGTTTATCACAAACAACATTAAATCCTGCTTCTATAAATGCTTTTGCAATCGGAAAATGCATGTGATTTGGTGTTACAATCGATACAAAATCAATTCTCTCACCTTCTGGAAGTTTACTTTCCTTTTCAACCATTTCCTCGTATGAACCATAAACCCTGGAAGGATCGAGTAACAATTCCTCACCCATCTGTTTTGATCTTTCAGGGGAGGAAGAAAAAGCCCCTGCCACGAGTTCTGCCAGGCCGTCGAGTCTGGCCGCCATTCTATGCACCGTTCCGATAAAAGCTCCAGGTCCTCCACCCACCATTCCATATTTAATTTTTCTTTTGAGTGCCATTTTACACCTCCCTCTTTAAAGCTAAAAAGTTGGAAGAGAAATCAATTGAGCGTAAATAATCTAAACCACCCTTATTATAATGCTTCTTTCCTTTATTTCTGGAAACCTATCTATCTCTGATATTGCTTTCTGGACATCTCTTTCCTTTGCAGTGTGTGTCATCAACACAAGGGGAACATACTCCCCCACTTCATCACTTTCTTTCTGGATTACAGAGGCTATACTTATGTTATTCTTCCCAAGCACTCCTGCTATTTTAGCAAGCATTCCTGGCCTGTCCAGAACATTGAATCTGAAATAATACCTCGAAATACTCTCACCGAAAGGAATCTGAGTAACCCTTCTGA
>CAZFGQ010000027.1:0-7038 GCA_964518675.1 uncultured Spirochaetota bacterium | reverse complement strand
AAAGCTATATCTGCTTGGATTGTAACAGTCCCTATTCTGTATCCTCAAGGCTATGTCTACAATATCTGCAACGATTGCACTAGCCGTTGGTCTGGAACCTGCCCCTTTGCCATAATACATGCTTGTACCGAGATAATCTGAATCCACCACTATTGCATTGTTCTCCCAGTTTATATAAGCCAGTGGATTATTACTGCTGACAAGGGAAGGATGCACTTTCACAATAATACCTCTGTCCACTTTTTCGGCAATAGCAAGAAGTTTAAGAACAAAGCCAAGTTCGCCTGCATATTTAATATCATTTATACTTATTTTGTCGATACCCTCTACAAATACACCGGACAGTTCAACCCATGATTTAAATGCCAGTGAGGCCAGTATAGTAATCTTATGGCTTGCATCTCCACCGGAAATGTCAAGGGTTGGATCACTCTCTGCAAAACCCTTTTCTTGGGCTATTTTCAGCGCTCTTATAAAATCTATGTTTTCCTTTGTCATCATTGTGAGAATAAAATTCGTAGTACCATTCACTATCCCCACTATCTTATGAATCTCATTCCCCACCAGGCCTTCAAGAAGGGTTTTAATAATTGGTATTCCTCCACCAACAGATGCCTCAAACCCAAACTCAACCCTGTTATTAACCACTGCTTCAAAGATACTCTTTCCATGATGAGCAATAAGCGCTTTATTTGCGGTTACAACATGTTTTTTTCTCTCAATTGCCCTGAGAGTAATCTCCTTCGCCATATCAGTTCCACCAATCAATTCAACAACCAGATCCACACTATCATCATCCAGTACTCTATCCACTGAATCCGTAAATATATCATCAGGGATGCGAAGTTGATCTTTCTTTCGCCCATCCAGATCACAGGCCCATCTCAAATTAATGCGGACCCCGGACTTATTTTCAATATCTTTCTGATGTTCACTCAGAAGTTGATACACCCCTGAGCCTACAACCCCAAGTCCTACTATTCCAATATTAACTGCAGGCATGCTCTATCCCCATTTACAGATTATAATTGTAGGATAAAAATTCCTTGATTTCCTGATAACGTTGCATAACGGGAAACTGCGGAAACTCTTCAATAACATTCTCCGGAGGTCTGAATAGTATACCTCTATCAGCCTCTGCAAGCATCGTTGTATCGTTATATGAATCACCTATCGCCACCACCTCAAATCCAAGTCCTTTAAAAGCCACAACGGCTTTCTTCTTTCCATCCTTTATTCTTAACCTATAATCTACAATATTTCCATCTGTATCTACAATCAAAGAATTACAGAATAGGGTAGGATAATTCAACTTAGCCATTAATGGCTTGGCAAACTCATAAAAAGTATCAGATAAAATAACTGCCTGGGTTTTCATCCTCACCCAGTTAAGATACTCTTCAGCACCCTTAAGAGGTTCTATTGATTCTATTACCTCCTGAATATCCTTCAATTTTAAATTGTGTTCTTCAAGTATCTTGATCCTTCGTTTCATTAACTTATCATAATCTGGCTCATCCCTGGTTGTCATTTTTAACTCTTCAATTCCGGTCTTAATGGCAAAGTTTATCCAAATTTCAGGAACAAGAACACCTTCCAGATCCATAGCAACTATCAATGGTTTATCACCCATACTACCCCCCGCAGTTCTTTTTGCTCTACCTCAAACTTAGATAATAACAACAATCATTAAAGAGATTTGATATTTGAATTAGGAGTTTTAGAATGTAAACTTAATCCTGAACTAATATGTTTTCTTAGTTAGATAAAACTCGACCCTTCTGTTTCTTGCTCTTCCCTGCTCTGTATTATTATCATCAATTGGCTGTGATTCTCCTCTCCCTTCTGTGGTAAGTCTTTCTTTATCCACATCATGTTCAACGAGATATCTATAAACTGAAAGAGCTCTCTTTTCAGATAACCTCTGATTGTACTCCTCACTCCCAATTGAATCTGTATGTCCAACTATCTTTACTTTATAATTTGGAAATTTTTCGAGAATCTCAATCAGCCTGTCAAGTATCTGGAAACTTTCTGGAAGTAAAGCAGCACTATCGAACTCAAACTGTATACTATTTATCATTATTTTCAATCCATACTCCGTCGGAATTACCAGTATATCGGTTTCAAACTCTCTCTGAACACTTATCTCATTTCCAAAGGTATCCACAGCATACAATTCTGCCACATAGTTTGCTGCTGAATCAACCAGGACCGACCATTTTCCATCCACCTTTTTGTACGTATATGGATCGGGGGGAGTAAAATTGGTTGGCATTGGCACAGGATCCGAATAGCCATTCCATTTTATGGTCGAGGAGTAGTTACCTTTCCCCTCGTATCTTTTTATTACAGTTGTTCTATCAATTCTGTTCCCCCATTTCCTGTATATTGAGATACTCCATTTATCTATATCATTGACATCATAAACACCAACATTTATATAAAGTGTGTCAGCCTCTCCATCACCATCAGGAGAGAATAAACGAGGAGAAACTACGAATCTGTATTTTGGTGGGGTATCGTCCACTATCAGGGTATCCCCAGGTGTTGTCGGATGATTGCCACTCTTGTATATCAATCCAAATACGAATGTATAAATACCATCCGCAACTACTTTACCAGAATCATCCCTACCATCCCATTTTATTACGGATGGTGGAATTCCTTTCCCCTGAATCGATCTCACAAGCTTTGCCTGGGAATCATAAAAATCAAGGAACCATTTTTCAAGGTCTTTTACAGATGAGACACTTGGAACAAACTCAACATCATCCAGGTAACCATCGCCGTTTGGAGATATCCCCTTTCTATTGGCAACTATACTTACAGTCTCGTAAGAAGTTACAAGCACAATTCCCGTAATTCTCTTCAATGTGCTATTCCCAGCATTGTCAAAACCTTTAATCTCGTATGTATAGTACCCCTCTGGGAGTGGATTTCCCTCCTCATCCCTTCCATCCCAGACGATCTCGGCAGGCGGAGCCGATTCCCACTCGAACCTCTTAACTACCTTGCCAGTAAAATCTGAAATCTCAGCTATGTATCTATCACCCACCTCACCTTTAATATTCTGAAATATTGTAAGTGTTTCTTTAACACCATCATCATTTGGAGAAACATAGAGGTCTTCAATATATACACTGATTTCGGGTGGTTTGGTATCAATCTTAACATCTTTCGGCTTTGCAACAGGATTATTCCCAGTATCATAAAGGATGTTAAATCTGATAGTATATATTCCATCCTCTACCCTTGCACCTCCATTATCTTTCCCGTCCCAGATAATCTCTTCCGGCAATTCTGCACCCATAGTTTCGCTATCGTACGCTCTGACTATTTTACCTGCATCGTCAACTATATCAACTTTCCATTTTACTATCCCCTCTCTACTATCCGTATAGAGCTTTATTCTGACCTTATCCTTAACACCATCACCATTCGGTGAAAATACGTACTCTTCCGGTTGAATTGATATCTTTTCAAATCCAGTAACAAGTTTTATTGGACCAACAGCAACTGTTGTAATATTGCCGACACTATCTTTCCCCGTTATTATGTATGTATACATTCCCTCAACAGGTTGTACTCCCCCATCACCAATGCCATTCCATACCACAGATCCGGGAGGTGTTGTCCCGAAATCGAAGGTTTTGAATGTTGCTCCCGTAGAATCCACAATCTTCGCTATAAAAACATCTCCCTTATCAGCTTCGATTTCGTGGATGAATGTAACTGTATCCTTAACCCCGTCGCCATTTGGCGAAAATGCTGTGAGATTAGAAGAAACCTTGACTAAAGGAGGTTTAGTATCTATCCTGATGAATTTAAAGTATGCTTCGGGATGATTACCACTATCATAAAAAAGCCTGAACCTCACTGTATAAAGTCCGTCAGGCATTGGTTTTCCATTATAATCCTTTCCATCAAAGCTTATTACATCGGGAAAGTCTTTTTCTCCCGAATACGTTCTGTAGACCTTTCCATCTTTTCCAATGATCTCCAGAGTCCAGTTAATCAGCCCCTCTTTGCTACTGGCAAAGAGTTTTATCTCATTAATATCAGAATAACCATCCCCATTTGGAGAGAACGCTTTCAGTGAAGGTGAAACACTAACCTTTTCATACCTCGTTTTTACGATTATCCCCTCAACTGTCGACTCACTCCTATTTCCCGCTTTATCCTGAGCTGAAATCCTGAAGGTGTAAATACCCTCATCTACCGTTACACCACTATCATTTTTACCATCCCACACAAAGCTATCCGGCACTTCTCCAGTAAAATCTTTCTTCAGAACCGCATTACCTGCACTATCTTCAATGGTAAGTTCCACTTTATCTTCCGAGGCTATATTATCGCTCTCTATCTTAATCTCAATTGTATCCTTCACACCATCATTGTTAGGTGAAAAGAGTTTGTCCTCTTTTTCCAATGTTGCCTGGAGCAGGGGTACAACCGTGTCAACATATACGGGCTGCCTTTCCGTTGCCGTCTTGTTGTTATTTTCATCCCAGGCACTCAGTGTAAAGAAGTATGTTCCATCACTTACAAGATTTCCATCAGAATCTTCCCCATCCCATTCAATAAACTCAGGTATTTTTACCTCTTCCTTCTTTGCAAATATCCTGTTCACAAACTTTTTTACAGTCATATGTCTTATCTTTCTAACATCCTCAGCATAGAAGGATTTAACAAGCCTGTCATTTTCATCAAATATATCCAGTCTCCAGCCAAACACCATCGTGTTATCTTTTATATGAATCAGAAACTTTGCCCTGTCGTTTATGCCATCGTGGTTGGGTGAAAAATAAGGATTTTCAAGTGATACCTCAACTTCAGGTGGCTTTTTATCGTAGGTGCCAAAGGCCACACTGAGCCCCGCATTGTGGGAATACTGCGTACTACCCGAATAGCTTACGGGAACCATTGAATAGGAAAATTGAATGTCCGTATCCTCCAGTGGAAAAATAAGATCAAACCCTATACTGGGAGCCTTCACACCTTCGACCCCAAGATTCAAACCAGCCTTAAAGTTTATCATATCGAGAAATATATTTTCCAGTCCTATACCAAACATTATTCCCGGAGGATTTAACGGGAAAAGCATATGAGAGCTTAACCTCGCATTATAAATCTCACTCCTGTAAACCTCAACTCTTCCTCCCACATCAACTCCCAGGGGCGGGAAACCATCGTAACCCGTATAAGAAATATTCTTTCCAAGGTTTTTAATAACACCGCCAATAGAATAGTCAAAAAGACCCAATCCCTGACCTGTTCGCGAAACCCTGTATATTATTCCAAGATCAGTTGACAATAAAAACTCTCCTTCAGGGCCCTTTCCATAACCCACATTGAGACCGGCACCAAAAATCCATTCATCACTTATGTACTTTGAAAATGTACCCTTCAGCAAAAAGATATCACCAGCATTTGTTCCCTGTGGAGAGGTAAAAATCATCATATTACCGGTTAATATTCCATATATTGTGGGAAAACTACCCCGGAGGTTCATCATGAAGTTATTTGCGCCAATGGCACCCATGGTTAAATCAGCCGTGATCCTTTTAATGTCGGCAAACCCTGCAGGATTGTAGAGATTGGAATCCATCCCCATAAAATGGGCAACCCCACTGGCCCCCAGGGGATAGTAAGATATACCATTGGAGAGATAAAAGTACTGCGAGCCGGGAATTGGTGCCGCATCAAGCCACAGTGGAACTGTAAAAACCAGGACAATAAGTCCAAGGACTAACAAAACTCTCTTACAATACATAATTCTCTCCCATCCAGGATTTTTAATTAAACCACGGACCCAACACCCAACATATCTATATATCTAGATATACAATTATTTGATACATCAATATTCAGGTATCAAGCTTTTTTCAATCAGATCTTTTTCTATGCCTTCATTTATTTTAAACCATCTTTCCCATATATAATAAAAAGCAAGAGGAGATGGACGTCGAAACGTTTCTCTACCTTTTAATTTTATATCAGCAATTCTCAATAATCTGGATAAGGTTTCAGATTTTCTGTAGGTAACTATTGAAACATCAGTGGCATGGAGTATGCGCTTCACGTAATCCACGGCATCATCAAAATACCCTATCCGATCTATCAATCCATATTTAAGTGCGTCTTCTGCAAGGAATATACTACCATCGGCAATTTTTTCTATATCCTCTCGAGAGAGGTTTTTTCTTCCCTCATCTATTACATTTAGAAATCGATCGAACATCTGTCTTACAATCCTTTGAAGCATGGAAATCTCGGATTCGTCCACAGGCTTGAAAGGAGAACCAAGATCCTTGTGCTCGGCACTTTTAACAGGCACATATTCAATACCAAACCTGTCCATAAGTGCCTTTATATTAAAACTGTACATTATAACCCCTATACTACCCGTTAAAGTAGTGGGTCTCGCTATAATAAAATCTGCTGCAGAAGCAACATAATAGCCCCCAGAAGTCGCAATTTCGTCGAGAAAAGCAACAACAGGCTTATTTGAAGACTCCCTGAACCTGAGGATTTCTCGATATATAAAATCACTGGCACTTACAGTTCCACCCGGACTGTTAATGGAAATTATTACGCCTTTTACGTTTCTATCTTTCTCCACAATTTTTAATATGTCAGAAACTCTTTTTGCCATACCCTCTGTTTGTATTTCAAAAATGCTATCCGAGGAAGGATTCTCCGATATTACCCCTCTGATAGATATCAATGCTATCTCGGGCGGATTTTTAACACCAGAAGGGGTTTCAACATATATTTTTTTATATCCCTTCACCGTTACATCCGACGGCTTACCCATTTTTCCCACAAGGCTTCCCAGTACCACTATGATAAGTATGAAAATTATATTTAAAACGATACTCCCAATAAATATACCTGTGACAACTGCATTTAGAAGTGTCCGGTTTATCGGTTTACGCTTTTTCCTTTTTTGACTGATTCTGTCCCTATAATACATAACCAAATAACCTCTATCGTTATGATAGATTAATGAATATGTAAAGTCAATTACTGTTT
>CAZFGQ010000026.1:0-31504 GCA_964518675.1 uncultured Spirochaetota bacterium | reverse complement strand
ATCTGGGCTGTGAACTCTCAGAACCCAATCTCAAACCTCACGGTTAACGGTGAGACCGTTACATTCAATACAGAGCTCGAGGCAATCGTCGCTGGAGATAGACAGGAGACTGATGCACTTTACCATCCGTATAATATCTCAACATGGGAAGATCCAAACTCAGCAAATAATGGATTAAAACAATATGTGGATGGTGAAACAGAGGAGAGTGAAATGATAGAATACCTCGAAGCTGCATACAACAATCTTGAACAGCTGAAAAGCAACCCACCTCTGGAACTCAGCGCATCGGATATAACAAATATGGAAACCCAGATAAAAAACTGGGCTTACTATGGCCTGGGAGATAATAGATTCGGAACACACTGATCACACATAACAGCGGAACAATTTTATGGATGATTACATAAAGGCAATCTTAATCAAAGAGAATCTATTTTTTCTCTTATTTAATACCTTTCAATCCAGGGAAGCTGTAAGTATAATCCCAACAATACCTGACATATAGTAAAAATATTGATTCTAGATTTGTCTTTTCAGACCGAAAAGAATAATGGGGGTTAAACGGTGCTCAAAAAAATTACAATATGTCTTTTCCTGTTCGGGCTTACATTTTCCGGGGGGTTGAGAGCATTAGGAGCAAGCAAAAATGAACCGCTTGCAATGCCCATTATTCCCTCAATTCGCGCAATGGGAAACGCATATACCGCAGTCTCAAACGATGAGTACTCGGTTTTCTACAATCCCGCAGGATACGCCACAATTAAAGACAGTGTGGTTACTGTTTTCTCTCTCGGGATAAAAGCAAATATAGATGATCCTGCACTCAACCTGTACAACGCAATTGTTTCGGGAAAAAATGTAACCTCGACTTCAAATCTAACAACATATTTCTCAGACATTACAGTCTCACCGGGAATGGCGGGGCCAATTTACTTTGGAAGGGTTGGGGATAATTATGGCTTCGCCTTTTACAACAACATTTATGCTGTCATTGATACACAACCTGGAGCAATAATCCCATCGGCTTCTTTCTATGGATATGGAGACCTGGGTTTTATTGGGGGATATGGTCTCAACATACCCTTTATTGAAGGACTATCAGCAGGATTCAATCTCAAGGTAATTCTGCGTGTTAAATCAAGTATTGAGGGAACTATTATCTACCTGGTTGACACGCTTGAGGATACCTCAAATATTCCCATTGGAAAAGCTATTGGGTTTGGAGGTGATATTGGTCTTCTCTACCAGCCGGTGAGTTTTTTAAAAATCGGCCTTAATTTCAGAGATTTCTTCGGTACCCATTTCTCAAGCTGGGAATCTCTTACCTCAGCTTCCACATCTTTTTCAAAGAGCTATATCAAACCAAGAATAGCCTTTGGAATTGCTCTTTATCCACTTGCAACAATGAGCGAAGAAAACAACTTTGAAAATCTTGTAATCGCACTAGACTACACTGATCTGCTGAATTACTCAAACTTCCTTGGAAAAATCAAGTTTGGGGTAGGAATAAATGCTTTTAAGATAATCCGTCTTAGGGGAGGCCTCGATGGTGGATTCCTCAGCGGAGGAATAGGTTTTGACCTCAAAATTTTTCACCTTGATATTGCTTACTATGTAGATGAGCTTGGCGCCTACCAGGGAGCAAATCCGGTACAAAACCTCATGCTTAACTTTGCTTTTAAATGGTGATTCTTACCACTAATAATTCTTGGGCTTAATCTCCTTTCGCAGCACAGATAATACACCCCTGGCGAGAGATAGCATTTCACGTTCGCCCGGGAGCACAAATACAGGAGCCAGAAAGCTTACTTTCTCCTCAATAATAGAGACTAATTCCCCATCCCTTGCAAGTCCCCCCGTCAGGATTATACCATCGATAACCCCAGAAAGCGTCGCACCATGTTTTGCTATCTCCTGGGCGATCTTAAAGGCCATTGCCCTGTAAAGCTGCCCGGCCCTTTTATCCCCCTTTATCATCATTTCTTTTACTTTTTCAACACTATTGGTACCAAAATATCCAACAAGCCCACCTTTTCCGGCCAGTATACCCCTGGCGGCAGCCAAATCGAGTTTATTCTCAATGAAGAACTCCAACAATTGCCCTGCCGGTAGAGTTCCGGCCCTTTCAGGTGAAAATGGCCCATCACCATCCAGCGCATTGTTTACATCCACAACTCTGCCCTTCATATGAGCTCCAACAGAAATCCCACCACCCATATGGGCAACTATAAAATTACAATCCTCGTACCTCTTTCCGAGTTTCGATGAAACCTCCCTTGCAGAGGACTTCTGATTCAGGGCATGAAATATGCTTTTTCGCCTGATCTGAGGGATACCTGTTATTTTTGCAACCTCATCCATTTCGTCAACCACAACCGGATCCACGATATATGCATTACACCCAATCATCACTGCAAATCTCCCTGCAAGAATTGCACCAAGATTACTTGCATGCTGACCAAACCTCGCATTTTTAAGATCATCAAGCATTCTCTCATTTACTGTATAAACTCCACTCTCAACAGCTCTAAGTAATCCTCCTCTGCCTCCCACCGCATCTACAGTCGAGAGATCAATACCTGACTTCTCCACAGCGTTTACTATTGCTCTGTATCTGAAATCCTCCTGGTCAACAACTGTTTTGAATCTTTTTAATTCATCTGTACTGTGGATTATCTCGTAGTTCCAAATCTGGCTTTCGTTCTTAAATACTGAAACCTTTGTCGAGGTAGAACCAGGATTGATCAGAAAAACGAGGTATTCGGAGGGTGATTTACGAACCACTTTCTATCTTCACCATATTTATTTACAGGTAATACGCCTCTAACCGTAAGCCATCATCCACTGTATTTCTCAGGACTTTTCTTTAATTAAACATACAGGAACTCATTTTTCATCTTATTTTTAAATCTTCAGATTTTTCCCAGCACTAAAAGCCCTGAGGTTTTCCTCTCTAAAAGCTGCTGGAACAGTTTCAACTATGGCGGTTTCCCAGGCTTCATCCTTGAGGGGCAGAAATTTAGAGATATATCCCAGTATCGCAACATTCACAAACTTTACCCCGCCCGAAGAGTTTTTCAGTAAACCCTCAGGAAGGAATACCTTGTCAACAGGCAATTTTTTTATCTCATCTTCCACCCAGTCAGGATACTCATCAACAGTGGATGGCTTTATCTTCAGATCAACAACAATTACCTTTCCACTTTTTTGATTCACATAATCGATCCATCTGAGGGTTTCCATCATCTCAAAAGAAAGCAGTACATCCGCCTCTCCAAGAGGTATCACGGGTGAATAAACAGTTCCACCGAATCTCACATGGCTGAATACCGCTCCTCCTCTCTGGCTCATTCCATGGATCTCGCTTTTCTTCACATCATAACCACTGTAGAGTGCGGCCCGTGAAAGTATATCACTTGCAGTGATAATGCCCTGCCCTCCCACGCCAACCATAAGCACGTTTATAATTCTATCATTCATGATCCCAAATCCTCAAAGTTATTATATGTAAACGATCTTTAATTTTGCAATCCAATATTCAGTAATCTTCAAAAATCCAAACAGGGGTTAGGCAACAAACACAAAAGTATGCCATTCTCATTAATACTATTTTTTCTTCATTTTCCTTCTTAAAATTACACATAAGCCTTTTATCACAAGCAAGCAGAGTTTATCCTTTTTTGTAAACTCCTCTATTGCCTTCGATATTTCATCTTCTTTATAAGCATCAACAATTCTGAAACAATCATCATCAATTGAAACGGACTTTGCAAGATACTCATAATCAAGTGTTACAGTTTCTTCACCATTAATTCTCATCCCTGAAAGGGGATTCGGTTGCATACCCGTCATTGCCGTGGTTCCATTATCAAGAACAATTATAAGCACTTTTCTCCCATTATAGGCACTGTTGACAAGACCGGTAATTCCAGAATGTGCAAATGTTGAATCCCCAATAACAGCAACAATGGGCCTTTTCGGATCAAACCCTTCAGCTATCTCAATACCCTGTGCCACTCCAATGCTGCCCCCCATTTCAATACATGTATCCATTGCATTATAAGGGGGAAGAGCACCCAGGGTATAGCATCCAATATCACCAGTAATAATGGCACCGGTTTTCTGCAGTGTTTTAAAAATATACCTATGCGGACAACCATTACATAGAGCTGGAGGCCTGGGCGGCAGATTGTTATTTATTTCAGACGACAAAAATGTAAGCTTTTTCTCTTTAAGATACCCCGCCTTTTCGATCCCTTTTCTAACCGTATCCGGATCGAGTTCACCCGTAATGGGAAAATATTTTTTCCCCTCAACATCATACCCCATTGCCCTTATTCGAATCTCAAGATATGGATCAAGTTCCTCCAGCACTATAACCCTGTCCACCTCATTAAAAAACTTTCTTATCAGTAATTCGGGAAGAGGATTTGTAATTCCCAGTTTGAGCACCGAAGCTTCGGGAAAAACCTCCTTCAGGTAACAATATGAAATGCCAGATGTGATAAATCCAATCTGTCTGCTGGCAATTTCCATTCGGTTTATATCAAAGGTATTAACATCCTTTTTCAGCTTCTCCATCCTCTTTTCAACCTCTATATGCCTGTACCGTGCATAGGCAGGAATCATTACATACTTTTTCGGATTTTTGATAAAACCTATATCTGGGGTTTCTGTTGCTTCTCTTATCTCCGTATCTGTATTCTTTACGACACATCTCGAATGAGAAATCCTCGTGGTACTCCTGACTATAACTGGAGTATCGTATCTCTCGCTCAGATCAAAAGCAAACCGGGTAAAGTCTTTTGCCTCCTGGGAATCTGAAGGTTCAAGCAGAGGTACCTTGGCAGCATACGCATAATGTCTGTTGTCCTGCTCATTCTGGGAAGAATGCATCCCCGGATCATCAGCACATGCAATTACGAGTCCTCCCCTGAGGCCAACATAGGAAGCCGTAAACAGAGGATCAGAGGCAACATTTAGCCCCACATGCTTCATGGTAACAAGTGTTCTTGCACCTGCAAGAGAAGAGCCAACAGCAATCTCAAGCGCAACCTTCTCGTTTATCGACCACTCCGTGTATACACCTCTGTACTTTGTAAGTGCCTCCAGAATTTCCGTAGAAGGAGTACCGGGATACCCTGTCCCCACCCTTACACCTGCCTGGTAGCTTCCAAGAGCGATGGCTTCATTACCTGATAATAGCTTTTCATCCCCCATTTCTCCATCCTCTAAATTTCTTAGATTGTTGTTGAAACACCAGTAGAACTAGGAATTTAATTCAAATCACCACTATTTGACCAGAGAAATATTTGCTACTCATACTCTGGAAGGAAATAATTGGGTGGTTCTTTCGTAATCTGCACATCATGTACATGGCTTTCTTTAATCGAGGCAAAACTTATCTTAACGAATTCTGACTTCGTTCTCAGCTCTTTAATATTTCTTGCACCAAGATATCCCATACCTGCCCTGATACCTCCAACAAGCTGGTAAACTATATCCCTTACACTACCCTTGTACGGGACAAGCCCTTCAACTCCTTCGGGAACAAACTTTTGATTTCTATCCTGAAAGTAACGATCCGCAGAACCCTTTTTCATTGCCCCTTCTGAACCCATTCCTCTATATTCTTTAAACGCCCTTCCCTGGTATATCACCTTTTCACCGGGGCTCTCGTCTGTTCCAGCGAACAGATTACCAATCATAACGGCATCTGCACCGGCCGCCAGGGCCTTCACTATATCACCAGAGTATCTGATACCACCATCTGCAATGAGGGGTGTTCCTGTTTTCCTCGCAACCCCGTAGCATTCCATAATCGCCGTAAGCTGGGGGACCCCAACACCCGCAACTATACGGGTAGTACATATAGACCCCGGTCCAACTCCAACCTTAACCACATCCGCACCCGCCTCAATCAGTGCCTCGGTTCCCTCACCAGTACCCACATTACCAGCTATAATTGTTAAATGGGGGTACCGTTTTCTGATAGTTTTAACGGCATCAATAACACCTTTTGTATGCCCGTGGGCTGTATCCACAACTATCGTATCAACCTTCACATCCACAAGGGCATCTACCCTGTCGATCATATCATCTGAGGGCCCAACTGCAGCCCCCACTATCAGCCTTTTCTTTTCATCGAGAGCTGAGTTTGGGTACTGAATCGCTTTCTGAATATCCTTTATTGTTATCAGTCCAACAAGCCTGTTGTTGTCATCCACTATGGGCAGCTTTTCAATTTTATATTTCTGGAGCAATTCTTTTGCCTCATCAAGTGTTGTCCCCTCCGGAGCCGTTATCAGATGATCCTTGGTCATCAAATTTTTAACGGGCTGATCAAAGTTCGTAATAAACCTCAGGTCCCTGTTTGTGAGTATACCCACAAGTTTCTCATTTTCAGTAATCGGTATTCCAGATATCCTGAAATTCTTCATTATCTCAAGCGCTTCTGTAACCGGGGCATCCGGACCAAGAGTCACGGGGTCGATTATCATACCACTTTGCGACCTCTTTACCTTCTCAACCTCAGAAGCCTGTCTCTCTATCGAGAGGTTTCTGTGGATTACGGAGAACCCACCCTCCCTGGCAAGTGCAATTGCCATCCTGTACTCAGAAACAGTATCCATTGCAGCCGAAATTAGAGGAATGTTGAGGTTCAGGGTTTTAAGCTTTGTACTTACATCCGTTTGATCCGGGGTTATATCTGAATATTTTGGTTTTAATAAAACATCGTCAAACGAAAGTCCCACCTCTTGCCTTTTTTCTTCCACTTTTAACTCCAGAAATGTGTTACTTTTGATTCATAATAATACCCCAATCCAGGGTATGTCAATTCAAGATTGGGCAATTTGATGACGATGAGAAAAGAGTAGGGATAGAAGATGAAGAAAAGAGCCTTAAAAACCATAGTAATTCTCCTGATAGTCGTCCCAATCATTCTGCCCGGGGCAAAAAAAATTGAGGCAAGAAAACTCTACTATGCGGAGGAGTTTTACCTCTACGTTTTAAACCTGTATTATACAAACCCAAACCTTCTGAGAAATATAAGGTTTATGCAATGGGCACTTAAGGCTCCATTTGACAATCCGGTCAGAAGCCTTGCCTTAATAACAAATGAGTACGAGTTCAGCAGGTATAAAGCACTGTTCAGGATGCACGTTTCCCTTCTGATAATCGACAGCTACCTTCAGCTCGCCAATAGATTTGATAAACAGCACCTCTACTTTTTCAACTACTGGTACGCCGAGGATCTGAAAAAAAGCTTTGAGATTGCAATGTACTACTACAAAACAGCCCTGATATACTGGGACGAGGTACTCGGATATGCCAATGAAGCCGAGAAAATTAATACAAGGATAAATCTCGACAAATGGGAGGATGAGCTTTTTCTGATATCAACAGGGAAACTCAACTACAAGGTAATCATAGAGGAGCACATAAAAAGGTTAGAGAACAAAATTAACCTGGTAGAAGCCTATCTAAAATCAAAAAACTTAAAAACAGGGTAACAACATCCCAGTTACAATTCTTCAGGATTTTCCTTCCCTCTCTTTTTTTAATCTTTTAAGCTCAAAGTACATCTCTTTCAATCTTTTTTTCAGTGCTATAAACTCCATCTCTTCTTTAAAAGGAATTGCAGGTATACCAAGGATTCTGCTACCCTTCTTTACCACCTTCTCCATAACCCCCGCTTTGGCTCCAATATACACATCATCCTCAATTATTACATGATCTTTTATACCAACAGCCCCGGAGATTATGACATTGTTTCCTATTTTCACACTGCCGGAAATACCGCACAGAGCACATATTATGGTGTTTCTACCGATCTCACAGTTATGAGCTATTTGAACCATATTATCTATCTTTGTGTTTTCACCAATTCTCGTGTAACCTATAGTGGCCCTGTCAATCGTTGTATTTGCTCCGATCTCAACGCCCCTTTCAATGTAAACGCCACCGATTTGAGGAATCTTAACATTTTTACCACCAATTCTCGTGTATCCAAAACCATCAGCACCAATCACACATCCAGAGTGGATAATTACCCCATCCTCAATAACCGTATTCGGATAGATACACACATTCGGATGAATAACACATTCCCTGCCTATTTTTGTATCCCTGCCTATTGTACATCCAGACCCAATAATGGTCTCGTCACCCACAGAAACCCCATCTTCAATCACTGAGTAATCACCAACCACCACACCTTCACCCACCCGCACTTCATCCGCTACAACAGCTCTCTCTGAAATGCCTTTTGCAGGGGCTTTCTTATAAAACCCCGCTTCATCAAAAAGGTAGAGAAGTGAAATAAAAACTCTATCAATCTCTTTATCCTCAACAACGATATATGTGAAGTTAGTTTCTAATTCAGAGGGTTTAAAACCCAGAACAACACACAGGGGACCATCAAACTCTCTAACCTTTTCATATATCTTTTCATCCCTGATAAATACAACATGATTCACCTTCAGGTCTTCAGGTGTGCATATTCCATTTACCTCCTTAACCCCATCACCGATAATCTCACCACCTAATTCAATAGCAATATCCCTCACAGAATAAATCATCACCAATCTTCCCTCTAATACTTTATTTCAACTGATTTTTACCACTAATAAAAACTTAAACATAGAAATCTAATTTAAACATCAGGATAAACTTCGAGTTTTCATATAACGAACGAAAACTGTTAATGCAATACGGAAAAGGTAGATCTATATATTTATATCTTATATTTCACCGATGTCGTTATATTTTCAATCTGTCCAGAATACCCGAGCATTTAACCGGTATAGTTTATGATAAAGTCCTCAACAGCATCTTTCAAGTTTATTTGCCCAAAAATTATTCTGTTTAGCATCACAAGCAGGGGAAAATCAACCTTTGAAAAAACCCCATATTCTTTAAGAAACTCAAGTCCAAGTCTCAGAGTATTATAACCCTCAGGAAAAAGATCCTCTTCAAGCATTTCTCTATATGCTTTTTCGGGCTCCACTCCCATTCCTATTTTATAACCAAGGAGTCGGTTCCTTCCAGAAGAAGAGGTTACGTGAAAATCGCCCACCCCTCCCAATCCGTAAGCCGTCTCAGGACTACATCCCAGTGCCTTCACAATCCTCAACAACTCGAGAACTCCCTGGGTAAAAACCATAGCCCTGAAATTGTGGTAATTATCGGGATACTTAACATCATACATACCATCGCAGACTCCAACAGCCATTGAATATACGTTCTTAAAAGCAGAGCACAGTTCAACTCCATTGATATCCTCAGTAACGACAATTCTGTAATAAGGAGTTGAAAAGAAATCTTTTACTCTAATCAGAGAGTTATCACTAATTCCGAAAACTGTAGCGGTTGGAATAAATCTAGAAAGTTCCACAGCCTTTACAGGTCCCCCAACAGAACACCACATAAAATTAGAACCTCCAAACTTTTTCATGAGCATATTTTGTGCACATTTACTTGGAAGAATCACGTGCCCCTCATATTCAACAAACCCCTTGGTAAGGCATATTACAGGCGTTGGTTTCTCGAGCACCGAAACCAAGCGTTTTAAAACCGGGGAAAAACCCTCACTTGTCACGGCAACAGCGATAAAATCAGCCCCATCCACCGCTTCTTCAAGCTCCTCTGAATAGTAAAGAGAAACCCTATCTGGAAGAGGTTTTTTCAATTTTGGATGGAATCCCCTTTTACATGAATCAACAATCTCCCTATCGAGCCATGTGCCCCACAGATTTACCTCAATACCATTATCGCTCAGAGGAAA
The DNA here is from genome assembly GCA_964518675.1 of uncultured Spirochaetota bacterium. Taxonomy (GTDB): domain Bacteria; phylum Spirochaetota; class B62-G9; order B62-G9; family CAZFGQ01; genus CAZFGQ01. Next base: position 21,714 of record CAZFGQ010000026.1, on the reverse strand, counting down.
TACAAAGGCGCTTCCCATATACCCATTTCCCAGTATACATACTCTCATCTTTCTTCCCCGAACCTCAATTAATATATCCCCCAGATAACAAAAATAATTTACTTGAGTAACGCGTTTTAGTATAATATGAGGATGTCAATTTTTATTATAATAGAAAATAATATTGTATACGAAAAAATCTTTAAAGCACCTGTATTCAGAAACTTGTATTCAGAATAAAAAAGAATAACATTTTTTTAGCTACGCTCCAAGCGAGTTTCACAATATAGTTTTATTTAACGGATTTTTAATCAGGGGCATCTCTGCAGGGGCACCTGAATAATTTTAAAACCTCTTAATACGGGAGTGTAAAAAATGAAGATAGCACTTATAGAACCAAAACCACCATTCAATGCATATTTTTTCCTGAAAAAACTTCCTCTACTGGGGAATTTATTTCTCGGCACAATACTAAAACAGGCAGGACATGAAGTTAAGGTATTCAAAGAAAATATTCTCCCGGCCTATAATGAAAAAAACGATGAGCTCCATCCATTTATAAAAGAAGCAGATGTCGTTGGATTTACTACAATAACCCATACCGCTAACCGGGCATACCAGGTTGCCGATGCGATCAAAAGGCAATTCCCCTACAAAAAAGTAATATTCGGAGGGAACCATGCCTCCGCGCTCCCAGAAGAGGCACTTCAGCATGCAGATCAGGTGGTAATTGGTGAGGGTGAATATGTTGTAAAAGATGTTTTTGAAGGAAGGATTACCGATAAGATTGTTTATGGGCCAAGAATAGATATAAATGATGTTCCACCAATGGATCTTTCAATTCTTGAAGGATATCGCTTCAAAAATGGCAAGATAGACATGAAGTATGCACCTTTCATGGCCTCAAGGGGGTGTCCGTACGACTGTATATTTTGCTCTGTTACAAAGATGTTTGGAAGGAAGTACAGGATTAAAGATCCTGACCTCACAATGGAAGAGGTAATGATGCGTTATCGTGAGGGATTCAGACACGGATTCTTTTACGATGACAACTTCGCGGCAAGCCATGAAAAAACCAAGATATTTCTTGAGAAGCTCATTAAAGCCGATCTTGATTTCCGGTGGTCAAGTCAATTCAGAGTTGATGTGGCCAAGGATAAAGAACTCATAAAACTTTTAAAAAGGGCAAAATGCGTGACCCTTTTTATAGGTGTAGAATCGATAAACCCCGAAGCATTGAAAGACTTCAACAAACGACAGGACGTTGAAGATATAAAAGAATGCATCAGCACCATCCTTGAAAACGGAATGAAAGTTCACTCGATGTTCATCCTCGGGGCAGATAGTGACACAGAGGCTACAATAGACGAAACGATCAGATTCAGCAAGTATTCAAAAAGCAGTACAGCACAGTTCTCAATCCTATTCCCAATCCCCGGCACAAGGCTCTACGAGATGATGAAAGAGAGCAACAGGATTTTTATAAACGACTGGAACTACTACGATGGAAGCCACAGTGTTATTCTTCCAAAGCACCTAACTCCACTCAAACTTCAGAAAAAATTGATCCACGGGTACAAATATTTCTACAATAATACTCTATTGAGGTTCCTAGCTTCAAGGCTTGGCGTTCTCATGTGGAGACTTACAAGCAAAAAATACATGAAGTTTCTGAGATATTTCACCCGAAAGCTCAAAAGGGAGGGCATTGTAAAGGATGGTATCCTGACCCTTAGAGATTTCAAGACAGAGTCAATCCCAAACAAACTCTCGGAAGCTATGGCAAAACTTTAGATGGTCTCCCGGTTTCGATGCATAATAAAAAAATAAAAGAAATATATAATCTTCTGTATGACGAATATGGACCCCAGGGATGGTGGCCAATTAAAGGGAAATACTTTCCTGAAAAAGAAGATCCATTTGAAATAACAATTGGAGCAATTCTTGCGCAAAATACCACATGGAAAAATGCCCAAAGGGCAATAATGAGATTACACGATGCTGATCTTATGAATCCCGAAAAGATCCTTAAATTACCAGAAGAAAAACTTGCAGAAATCATAAAACCTTCTGGGTACTATAATCAGAAAGCAGAGAGAATAAAAACAATATCCAGATATTACATGAATTGGCAAAAGCAAAACAGGATACCCGGAAGGAATGAACTACTTTCAATCAAAGGGATTGGGCCTGAAACGGCGGATTCAATTCTGCTCTATGCCTATCACCAACCAGTATTCGTCATTGACATCTATACAAAGAGGCTTTTCTCAAGAACAGGTATCGCGAATGAAAATATAAAATATGAAAAACTTCAAAACAGGATACAGAGCGAACTTTTAAAAGATCACCTCAACGATGAAAAAGTATTCAGAGAATACCACGCATTGATTGTAGAACATGCAAAAAGGCACTGCAGAAAAAAACCCGAATGCGGGGGATGTGTATTGAAAATAAAAGGGATATGCATGTATAAATCAACTAATAAAATGGAGGGGGAAACATGAAAGTCATCGCTGTATGCGGAAGTCCAAGAAAAAATGGAAACACCCAGATTCTTCTCGAAAAAGCATGCGAAATACTCGAAAATGAGGGGATCTCAACTGAATTGATTTTGCTGGCAGAAAAGGAGATAAAACCCTGCACAGCCTGTACAACATGCAAACAAACAAAAGATAAAACATGCTCCATAAAGGATGATGATTTTCATCCAATCTTCAATAAAATCCTCGAAGCCGAGGGATTCATAATAGGTTCCCCGGTATATTTCGGATGTGCGACCTCCCAGACCACCAGTCTACTGCACAGGGTGGGATATGTTTCTAGAAATAACGGGAATCTGCTCTCCGGAAAAGTTGGAGGACCAATTGTAGTCGCAAGGCGTGCAGGTCATAATTTTACCTATGCCCAGCTGATGATGTTCTATACAATTAATGATATGATAGTGCCAGGCTCAAGCTACTGGAATGTTTCACTTGGCAGAGCCAAGGGTGATGTCCTTTCAGATCAGGAAGGGATTGATACGATTGAAAAATTTGCAAGGAATTTGGCAGAGTTAATGAAAAAATTGCACTCCTGATAAAAGATCCAAAATTTGATACAATACAACATCAGACTTTAGAGATATAAAATTATTATTCCCTGCAATCGCAATCTATTTTAGATTTAAAAGGGTAATCTATAAACTTTTTATCAACCTCAGTGAAATAGAGATTTACTTAAAATATATCTAAATAATAAAGGAAATTTGAACATAAGATGCCCAATGACAAGCTCAAAAAACTGATAGAGGATTTTCAGGCAGGGATAATATCAAAAGAAAAACTTTACGAAATCCTCTCCAAATATTCTTTCATTGATCTTGGACATACAAAACTGGATACATCCAGGAAAAACAGAACAGATTTTCCAGAGGTTGTGTACTGTCCCGGTAAAAAACTTGATGAAATACTTAAAATCTCTAAGAAGCTTTACGAAGAGAATGGGTTTGCACTTCTGACAAAGGCAGAAAAAGATGTTTATGAGAGAATAAAACGGGAAATTAAAGATACTATTTATGAAGAAACAGCAAAAATAATAAAGGTAGGCGAGGGACTCCCGAAAACTGGACTTGTTAGTATTATATCTGGGGGAACCTCCGATATACCGATAGCCGAAGAAGCAGCCATCACTGCTGAAACATTTGGTTCAAATGTCAGGAGATTCTACGATGTCGGGGTTGCAGGACTGCATAGAATCCTCTCATTTACCGATGAAATCTCATGCTCCAATGTGATTGTTGCAGTTGCTGGTATGGAAGGAGCATTACCCTCGGTTGCCGCGGGACTTTTCAATGTTCCGGTAATAGGAGTTCCAACCTCAGTTGGATATGGGATTAATCTAAAAGGGATTGCCCCCCTGCTTACGATGCTCAATTCCTGTGCTCCCGGGGTATGCGTTGTCAATATCGACAATGGCTTTGGAGGGGGTTATCTGGCAAGTCTTATCAATAAAAAGATAGAGGATGCCAGAAGAAAATGAGTAATCTTTATCTTGACCTGCATAGCGGAGCAAGTGGGGATATGCTGGTTGCCTGTCTGCTTGGCTTCGATGACGACATCAACTACCTCAATAAAAGATTAGAATCAATCGGAGTAAAAAATTACAGAGTAAAATATTTTAAGGAAGAAAGGCATGGGATTATCGGAAATAGGTTCGAGGTAATAACCGAAGAAGAACCTCACCACAGAACCTACAGAGATGTTATATCCCTCATAGAAAACTCTTCATTGAGCAATGAGGAGAAAGAGCTCTCAAAAAATATATTCAGGATTATCGGTGAGGCTGAAGCAAAGATACATGGTGTAGAACCTGATGAGGTACATTTCCACGAAATCGGGCTCATTGATTCGATAATTGACATTATCGGTTTCTCAATACTCATAAACAAGTTCAGGTTCAAAAGGGTTTATTGCTCACCTGTTCCACTGGGAAGCGGAACCGGCAATAGCCTGCACGGAAGAATCCCCCTGCCTTCCCCCGCAACAGTCGAGATCCTTAAAGGGGTTCCCGTCTATGGCATGAACATAAGGAATGAGCTCACAACACCCACCGGAGCGGGGATAATAAAGGCGATTGTTGATGATTTTGGACCTCTACCACCCTCGGTAATACACAGGATAAGTTGCTCCTTTGGGAAAAGACAAACCTCAGAGCCAAACCTGCTACGTGGATACATAATTGAGGAATACTCTTCAATATCAATCCAACCCGAAGAGACTGTGGCCCAAATTGAATGCACCATAGATGATTCAACCCCAGAAGAAATGGGTTATCTGCAAAAAAAGCTGTTCGATGAAGGTGCTCTGGATGTGTATTTTGTCCCTGTACTTATGAAGAAAAATAGGCCAGGATGGAATATAGCTGTTATATCGAATCCCGAATCCTGGGAAAAGATAGCCGATCTTCTGCTCAGTGAAAGCACAAGCTTTGGGATTCGATTTTCAATTCTTCCCAGAAAAACCATTCCAAGAAAAACCATAAAGGTCAACACAGAACTCGGGGAGATAAACGTAAAGATCGGATTTGTACCGAATAAAACCGTTAAAATATCACCCGAATACGAAGATTGTAAAAGAATAGCGGGAAAAACCGGCCTTCCACTAAGAGAAGTAATGTTTGTGGCCAGAAAAGCTGCGGAGGAGAAATTAAATATTAAAAACCATTATAGACATTGAAAATTGCCCTGCCCGACAACCAGATATCTATTTGTATCAAGATATCTGTTGAAAAACTACCGGCACCTCCCGGAGAATTTCAATACCCAAAATAATTTCAAAACCTGCAGATAATTTATTTATGTATAATTGAGCCGATCACAGTTCCTATTTCTCATTGATCATTGCTCTATAAAGCTCAAGAATTCTCTCCTCATATTCCGGTAATGCCTCAATGTATCCCCAGCCCTTCTGGAGCTGAAAAACCCCATCCAGAGCCGAATCATGATAACTTTTTAATATGTGAGGAATCCCATTCTCATTCAACATGGAGGATAGGATCCTTGCTTCGACTTCATTATTTAATATTATTATTTTTCGTGGAAGCTCTTTCATATCACCACCTTTTCCTTCGCTCCAAACCTCAAAATGGTTGTATACAAAATCTACCTCATTGTGGCGAACAGAACAACAATGAAATATATAGCATCAAAAATATCAGGGGTACATGTAACAAGTTAAGACTTTCACGCTCAAATACTTCTCAGTCACAAATCACTCAAAACACCCCAATCATACCCTCTGATTGATTTATCAACCGAAAGGTTTTATTTTTGAGTAATTATGGATCTAACCAAAAAAATCTATATTAATTGCTTTATTCTAAACGGTGGTAAATCCACAAGAATGACCAGGGATAAGGCAAAAATAACCATTAATGGAAAGAGCTTCGTGGAAAATGTTATTGAAGAACTCGCACCCATTTTTAAAAAGTGTTTTCTGGTTGGAAAGGAATACCATCATCCATTTATAGCAGGCTGGCTAGAAGATATAATAAAGGGCATAGGGCCAATTGGAGGTCTTTATACCGCTTTGCAAAATACAGATACACTGTGCAATTTTGTCACTGCTATTGACTACCCACTTATAAACAGGAAGCTGGTTTACGCTTTGTGGCAAAAAGTAGAAAATCTTCTCAATATCCACGATGCTATAATCCCGGTTTATGATGACGGTCCCCACCCTCTATTTGGTTTCTACAGAAAAACCTGTATAAAAGCCATAGAAAAATGCATAAAAAATAAAAATTTCAGTATTCTTAGCATCTCTGATTATTGCAACATCGCTTTCTCAGAGATAAAAAAAATACTTCCAGACAGAGACAAAATACTCCTTGAAACTAGTCTCATGAACATCAATACACCAGATGATTATAAAAAACTTCTGAAAATGCTTAAAAATATCGAAAAATAATAATTCAGATAATTAAATCTACATGGATTTCCATAGTTCCAGTTAAATTTCACACAAGGTGTATTAATCTCCAAAAACACGATATCCCTTATAAATATTCAAAAAATAGATAAAAAAATTTAAAGCTTTTTATTATAAGGTCGAAAAATAAAGTGAAGAGAAAAATGCGGAGATAAAAAATGGTAACAGGAATAACAGATAAAGTTACCATCCATGAATACATGCCGCAAGTTTCTCAGGAACAACAGCAAGAACAACGGGCAAGTGCACCGAGGGTAGACGATAGTGGAAATCCAGTTGTGGTTTCCAAAGAGTTTATACTCAATCTTCTATCCCTTGCGATAGGGAAACCTTTCTTTATGGATGGTAGTCTTGGAAACAAGATCGACGTAAAGGTTTGATTAAATACATATTGAGATAATCAAAAAGCCCTTTTCCTCTACATAAGAGGAAAGGGCTTTTTTTCTTGTATTTGGTTTTTCTAACGGTTAATATTACAAAAATAAGAGTCCACATAAAAATATTTATACTTTACAAAATGGAAAGAGGTATGAGGATACCCCATCCTGCCATAAAACTTGTTTTTTATCTTGTAATCCTGCTTCTTATATCACTACCAGGTATAAGCCTGGGCCAAACTCCAGCTGAAAAGGCCTTCGAACTATTTAAAGAGGGTGTCAGCCATCTGAACAGACTAGAATATGAAGCAGCAATTGACAGGTTCGGACGGGCGCTTCGAATCGAACCTGATAATGAGAGGTTCAGGTATTTCCTGGCTATGGGATACTACAGAGCAGGATATGAGGAACAGGCTCTGTACGAACTTGGTACTATTATCAATAAAAATCCAGAGGATGGGATAAGCAGAAACATATATGAATACCTCAATAAAAAAAGGTTCAAACTCATCAACATAGGAAAAAGTACAAACTATACACCAGGTCTCACCCTGACAAAGGGAAGTTTTGCGAATTATTCTGTGGTAAATATAACGGGGATTGACGTCGATACAGAGGGAAACCTATACATAGCATGCTTTGGCAGCAAGGTTGCCCTTAAAATATCTCCGCAGGGGAAAGTTATACTTAGCTTCACATCTCCAAAAATCAACAATGGAAGACTGTACGACATCAAGCTTGGACCCGATGGGACCGTCTACATCTCCGATTTTTCAAGGGATACCATTTATGTTTACTCAAATAGGGGAAAATTGCTGAACATAATAGGATCATCTGGTACGGGAGAGGGAGAGCTATACGGTCCAACATCTCTCGCAGTGGACTCGGATGGAGATGTGTACGTGATAGACAGCGGAAATATAAGGATCAATAAATATTCACCCAAGGGAAAATTCTTAATGAGTTTTGGAAAAGAGGGTGTTGGAGAGGGAGAATTCCTTCGCCCATCAGGCATAGCAGTTGATCATTCAGGGCTCATCTACATCTCCGATCATGTTAAGAAGAAGATAGGGGTTTATGACAGAAACGGGAATTTCATAAGCTATCTTGAGGGAATAGAGTTACATGATCCATATGGTTTGAGTATTACTGACACCAATATACTCCTTGTTTCAGATAGAGATAGGGTACTGGGTTACAACATTTCAAGCTCCGATTGGACGGTACTCATCGAGGGGGACTATGAAAAGATAATGTCAGCAGAAATGGACATGCTTGGTCAGCTTTACATCTCGGACTACAGGCAAAGCACGGTTTCCCAGTTTGTACCTGAGGAGGATAAGTATAGAAATCTAACAGTAATTCTGGACAGAATTGACACCAATAGTTACCCTGCCATTTCTTACTATATCACAGTTATGGACGCAGATGGGCTCCCCCTTTATGGCTTATCGAGAGAAAACTTTTTGCTTAAAATAGGAGAGGCCCCGGTACAGAAAATAGATCTATCCTATAACAGGGTAAGGGATTCACAACTAAGAGTGATGTTTCTTGCCGATAAGTCCAACCAGATGAGTATTTATAAGGAGAATATAAGAGAGTACCTGCCACAATTCCTCTCAAAACTTTCAACCCAGGATGAAGCTGCGGTAGTTTCTTTCAACAGTAAATCATGGATTTCCAGTGTTTTTACCAGGTCTCGATTTGAGATACTAAATGCGATTACTGAAGAGACCTATGAAGAGGGCAAAAAACTTGATATAGCATTCAGACGAGCGATAGACATATTAAACAAAGAGTTTTATAAAAAGGCTTTGATTCTGATAACCGATGGAGTACTCACAGGTGATTCATTCAGCACTTACTCTCTGGAGAACTGTACCAACTACGCTACAAACAACCATATCCCGGTATACGTGTTGAGTTTTACAAACCTTCGAGATAAAAAGCTTGTCTTTCTTGCCAAATCCACCGGCGGAAAGTACATAAATGTGATGAGTTCTGGTGAATATCCATTCCTCTACGACATGATTCGCTCATACAGGTCAGCACAGTATCTCGTGTTTTTCAACGATGTTTATGATCCAGAATTGAGCAATAAATATCTAGATGCAGAGGTGGAGGTCATATTCAATGCCCGTTTCGGGAAAGGGAAACTCGGGATGATATATCCCTGAACCATACAACTATCATTAACCGGAGTTGACGAATCAATGGTGTTTGACAGAGAGAAAGAAGTTCGAAGACTTATAGAGCACGAATTAATCCCTGAAGGTATAACGGATAAGAAGGTCCTGGATGCTATTTATAAAGTTAAAAGAGAAAACTTCATCCCTCCGTCCCTCAGGGATAGGGCATATGGGAATTACCCTCTTCCTATTGGTGAAAACCAGACCATCAGCCAACCATATATAGTTGCCCTTATGACACAGGCACTTGATATCAAAAAAAGCGACAAGGTACTGGAAATAGGAACAGGATCGGGCTACCAGGCTGCCATACTGGCAGAACTTGCAAGGATAGTGTATTCAGTTGAGAGGCTCGAGTCTCTACTCGAAAAGGCTAGAACAAATCTGTATTCCCAGGGGTACACCAATGTTATACTTGTACTTGGGGATGGAAGTAAGGGTTTGCCAGAGTATGCACCCTACGATAAGATAATTGTTACTGCTGCAGCACCAAAAATACCTGATCCCTTGATTGAGCAGCTCAAAAATGGAGGAAAAATGGTGATACCTGTGGGTGACCGATTTACCCAGGATCTCATTCTTGTAGAAAAAGCCCTCAATGGAAGGCTATATAAAAAATCCCTTGGTGGATGCAGATTTGTACCGCTGATCGGAAAAGAAGGGTGGAACGAAGGAAAAACATAATGGTAGTAAAAATATTTAGATATATTCCAATCATTTCAATACTGCTTATTATTTTCTTTCATTCCCTTCCGGCCCAGGAAAAAACCGCTAATCCTGAAACACAATCCAAAATTGAATCCATTAACCTCAGATTCTCCAGAGCACTATCTCTTGAAAATGCCTCAAAATACATGGAAGCTATCTTCGAATACAAATCCCTTCTTCAGGAAAACCCGTATTTCTTTGACGCAAAAATTGGTCTTGCAAGATGCTACTACCAGACGGGAAACTTCAAAGATGCCGAAAGCATACTCCTTAATGCCCTAGATCAGGAAAGCAAGGACATAACAGCTCTGAATCTTTTAGGTAAGGTCTATATAGCCCTGGGTAGGTACGAAAATGCTGAAGAAATATTCAATAGGGCCCTTATGATCTCCCCATCTAATATCGAAACATGGTATGGGCTTGCCCAGCTATACAGGAAAAATGGCCAGTACAAGAAGGCCGTTGAACTCTACCAGAAGCTCCTCAAGATATATCCAAACGAGTTCTGGACATACATACATCTGGCCAACTCCTACATGGAAATGGGTGAATATGAAAGAGCGGGGGGGTTCTTCAGAAAGGCAGTATCCCTTAATAGTCAAAATCCCCTGGGGCATCTGAATCTGGGATATTACTACACAAAGATGGGAATATTAAAATCAAAAACCAGGACCGGCAATCCAGAAAAGTTCTTTGATGCAGCACTATATGAGCTTGAAACAGCAAAAAAACTGGATAAAAACATTCCTGAGATATACAGGGCAGAAGCTGACATATACCTATTTACTGCCAGATATGAAAATGCAATCGAAAATCTCAAAAAGCTTTTAGAACTTACGGGAAGAGATCCCATTGTGTTAAATGAGCTTGCCTATTGCTTGGAGAAAACGAATAGATATGAAGAAGCTGTTCCCATTTATTCAGAGGCCATAATCAAAAAACCAGACGATGAAATAATAAGGTTCAGAAATGAAGAAGTTGTACTAAGGCTGTATCGGACTTCATTATCAAATCCTACGAGAAAAAAGCTGGCCGAGCACCATGGAGAAAAGGGGAAGTTTTTTACCAACCAGAGTATTTTTAACAGAGCGATGCTCCATTACAGAAGGGCTATTCAGCTTGACCCCCTAAATCCCGATTACAGACTTTCGCTTGCAGAGATATACAGATTAAGGGGTTTCAAAGAGAGGTATCTATTTACACTGAAAAATATCGTCAAGCAGACACTCGATGTTAATACTACGGAGATAAATGACCTGATCGAAATCTACCAGAGTTATGTGTCGAAAAACGTTGCATCAAGATGGAGAGTATCCCCTTATCTTGAAAAACCTGAGAACGAAAGTTATATACCAAAAAGCAAAATTAAGGTCCTGATAACAAATGGATTTTCCCTCGATTATTTAAATCACAGTTTTGTCCACTGGAATCTTCCAGAAAGTTTTTCCAAAATTCTATGGTATGCCCTTATCCAGTACGATAAAATTGATCCCATTCTGGATGAGAGGCCTGTTAAAACCCACCAGGATGCTTTCAGGCTAGCATATGAAAAAAAAGTTGACTACTATATAATGGGAAAGATCATAGAAACCGGCGATAGTATTGAAGTATATACGGATATTTTCTCCGCAAATAATGGAAAATTGATGAAAAACATCCATACATATTTTACAGGTAACAACAGGATTTACTCTTCGGCACTCTCAATAGCTCTCTCGATAAATGAGTTTGTTCCGCTCAGAGGCCTTCTTGTCAGGCTTCGTGGCGATCTGGGGCTGATAAACCTCGGGACTGCACATGGAGTGGAGAAGGATATGGAGTTTGACATAATTCGCGAGGGCGGAATCAGGGTTGACCCTACCACAGGCGAATATACATATAGTGACGACATGATCCTGGGTAAGATAAAGATTACAAATACAGATGAAATGGTTTCTGAAGGAATTATAACCCAGCAGGGACTTTTTAACAGAATTAACATTGGTGATACAGTTATTCTGAGAGAAGAGAAAAAAACAAGAAAAAGAACAGCTAACATAAACTTTAAAAACAATAAATCCCAGTAGCAGGTCGAATTTTAAATCATCATTTTACGATGTTTTGATAATTTACGGGGCACCAGACAGATGCCAGAGTTAATTGATGGTTACGGAAGAAAAATAGTAAAACTCAGGGTTTCTATTACCGATAGATGCCCCCTAAGATGTATATACTGCAATTCAGAGGGTATCAGCTTTTTACCAAGAGAAAAAATCTTGAAACTTGAAGAAATAATCAAAATAGTAAAAATATTCAGCAGGCTCGGGATCAAAAAGATCAGAATAACGGGTGGGGAGCCTCTCTCAAGGAAAGGTCTTGAATCACTTATTGAGGGAATACACAAAATAGGAGGTATCGAGGATATAGGCCTCACCACGAATGGGCAGGAGCTTGAGAGAAAGGCAGAAGAATTGAAAAAAGCAGGCCTCAACAGGATAAATGTGAGCCTTGATACACTTGATCCCGAGAAATACAGGATAATCACGGGAGGTGGGATACTTGAAAAAACCCTCAACGGTATAAGGGAGGCAGTTCGGGCCGGTTTAAGACCCCTGAAAATTAACGCCGTTATTATCAGAGGAATAAACGATGATGAGATAGAGAATCTTGCCTCCTTCTCATTGAAAAATGATTTTTACATCAGGTTTATTGAGTTTATGACCTACAATTTTATCACCCACAATGGAGAGGAAAGTAACAGGCTTAAACAAAGAGCATTGCTGAACACTGAAATAAAAGATATCCTTAAAAATACACTTGCCAGAGCACTTAGAGTTGAAAACAGAGGCCACGAGGAATTATTTCTCTTTAATAATGGAAAAGCTGGTATCGGCTTCATCAGCCCAGAATCAGCACCATTCTGTAGTTCATGTAACAAGCTGAGGTTAACCTCATGGGGTGAGCTTCTCGAATGCCTCTATGCTGAAAATGGACTTAACCTTCGAGATCTATTGAGAAATGAAACCGACGAGGAAATGATAAAAAATGAGATAGTCAATTTTGTAAAAGCAAAATGTTACTCCAAATACGGCAGATACAATCTTAATATGAAAAGTATAGGAGGATAGCATATTAAAACCTATGAAAAAACCAACCCATATTAAAAATGGAAAGGCATCGATGGTGGATGTTTCCTCCAAAACACCAACTGAAAGATATGCAAGGGCATCAGGGAGAATCTACATGAAAAGAGAAACCCTGGAACAGGTAAAAAAGGGCACGGTAAAGGGGGAGGTCTTGGGCGTTGCAAGGATAGCTGGTATATTGGGAGCAAAAAAGACATCCGGGCTTGTTCCCCTCTGTCACCCGCTTCAGATCCAGAACATAAACATTGATTTTTCACTTAATGAGGATGAAAGCTACGTTGAAGCAACATGTGAGGTAAATGGAGTTGAGAGAACAGGATTTGAAATGGAGGCTATTACAGGTGTTATGATCTCTCTCCTCACAATTTACGATATGTTAAAAAGTGTAGAGAAGGGAATGGTTATCGGTGATATACATCTGGTAGAAAAGAGGGGCGGGAAAAGCGGAAAGTACGTGTTCATGAAATGAAATAGAACCAAATCCAAAGGCTCCAGATGTAACCATACATCAAAAAAATGTTGAGTTTTTGGAAAAATAAAAAGCAAAAGGCAAAACGAAATTAAAACAAAATGAAATTAAAAATGGAGTACACATGTTACATCATCACAATAAGCGATAAAAGTGCAGAGGGTAAAAGGGAAGACAGAACGGGCGAGGAGATTGCCCGGTTTCTGAAAAAATACGGTTTCAGAATCATTGGCAAAGAAATAATACCCGATGATGCTCATAAGATAAAAAATGCCATCCTCAATGGTGCTGACCTCAGGGGTTGCAATATCGTAATTACAAATGGGGGTACAGGTCTCTCACCACGGGATTTAACACCAGATGTGACAAAACAGCTCCTTGATTACGAAATCCCGGGAATACCGGAAGTAATCCGAATTAAGGGATATGAGAAAACCCATCGAGCAGTACTTTCACGTGGTGTCTGCGGGGTCAGGGGTAAAACAATTGTCCTGAATCTTCCAGGCTCACCAGGAGGTGCAATTGAATCACTGGAAGTGGTGATTGATATCCTTGAGCATGCCATAGAGAAACTGCTCGGAAGTGAAGAGGAATGTGGAAGACAGATTTGAGTTAGATTGCAGAGTTTATTCTCGATACCTCCCGTGAATGAAGGTTCTTAAAATTGGACCTTTATCGAAAATTGATCTGAAGCCAGCAGTTAAGGCCTGAAACCTCGGTGTTGGTTTTTAAGCAAGCTATTATGAATAATAATTTTACATAATCCAGTAAAAAGTACCGAATAAATAAATAGAATATCTCAAACGTTAAAGTATGAAAATGACTTTTATTTACATAGGTTTGAAACTAGACGCAAGAATCAGAACCTTTTATTTAACACGGGAAAGGGGAATATTTTTTAAATGTTAAAGTTTAAAATAATGCTATTATTTATCATCTCATATTTTTTATTCTGGGTTACTGCTTTCCCGGAAACAAAACCCATTATTGCAAGGGACCTTGAAAAGAAAGCCCGAGAGCTTTACAATCTTGAAATAGATGTGATGGTTATTCCAAACAGCGAGACAAAGCTCCAGGATCTCTACATAAGACCGAAACCTGGCAAAGAATACTCATCAGGCGATTTTATATTTTCCATTGCCAATACTGTCGCCGAGGTTACAAAGAGTAGTTTCACATACAAAATCTATACCGGTATGGTAATAATTGAAATAAACGATGAACTCTGGGCTATAAGCGCAGAAAAGTGCAGGGAGATTTTCAAAGAAAAGACCATTGAGAAACAGTCAAGGCTTCTACAGGAAAGCATCAAGTGGCTGAGGTAAAAAATTATATTTACTGAAAAAAACTGAATAACTGTATAGAGGATGCTCTTCAATCCTGAATTAAATTACTATTCTCCCTTACAATCTGCAATGGCAACCCATAGCTTTTTATTAGTCTGGCAGGTAAAATAAAGTAGGTATGAGTACTCTTCGCGATCAAAAACTACAGCATTAAGTACCGGTACACAACCCTGGTCAAGAGGTGTATCAAACTCAACGGGCCTTGAGTGACTATTTGACCAGTTTTCAGACTCGGAAGATGCTATATAGTATATTGAAGTTACCCCATTAACAGTTGCCGAATACCACATCCTGTAAGTTCCACCATCAAAGAGAAGTTTTATGCTACTGACCACTAAAGCATTTTTAATCTTATCATCCGGAGAAAAACTTACAGGTTTAATTCCTCCACCTGTTGGAGTTGTATCCTTTCTGTATCTCGACATATGCACATCTTTATTGTTCTTAACGAAATAGATATAGTTATCATCCCCAAAACTAAAAAAACTCGGGCTTGAATTATCGCCATCACTTATCAACTCCGTTTCATCCCAATCATCCCCTGCCGTCTCAAAATCATTCTCAATCATAAAAATTTTACTATCGGGACCCTCAGATTTTGAATATACACCCCTGTAACCATCAGCTAACATGGTTATTTCAAGATCATTATTCTCGAAAGCCTCATCCGGCACAACAAAACCGGTAGTTGGCGCAAAATAAATACCATCATTTGAGAAAAAATAAACCTGGTTGTTACCGGAATCCCTGGCTATCATCCTGATGGTTCCGTCTGTTGTAAAACAGGCTGGATATGCACATGCAATCGAGCCCTCTATTTCTACTTCTTCAAGTTCCAGAACTCCTTCAGGAAACTCAGGAAAACCTGCCTGAACCTTAAGATGGTCCTCGACCACAGCTCCTCTGTCATCTGTAACCCTGAAAGTTACATCATATATTCCAGCGGTCGTATATACATATGAGACTTCATCTGGATATTTTGACTTTACATCAAACTCTTCATCACCATCAAAATCCCACTCATACAATACCACAAAGCCATCGGTATCTATAGCTGTTCCTCTGAAAACAACCTCAACATTCAGCAATGTATATTTATCCTCTCCAGCATCAACCACAGGTTCTTTATTTGCTTCCTGAGTATTTACATTGCATCCGCTCAAAATAAAAACAAATAAAACAAAAGTTAGAGAAATTATTTTTAACATTTTAGATGCTCTTGCAATTTGCAAAATGGGTATTTATAATTATAGCACAATAAAAAAACTATACAAATATTTTTATCTATATTGATAATAATTTCTATTTTTTCAATTTAATGAGTTATAACAACGGTAAAGAGGTAATCGAAAAATCTCACATTAATAGATACCTTCCATATACCTGAAAAAATACCTGACAAACCGGCATTTATCCTGTTTGCAAAACGGATGTTCTAATAAAACAACAACCAGGTATCAGCTTTTATCAACATTATGAAGAGTGGAGTAATATTAAAAAAACATTTGACCTGAAACCACAAAAGGTTATATTGTTTGGTTAACGGGGGTGGCGAAGAGCCTGAGATTATACCCTTTGAACCTGATCCGGGTAATGCCGGCGGAGGGAGTTAAAAATGATTAACACCTTCCATTTTAATTTTCTATCAAAAAATCTATTCCGGTATTTCCTCAAAACCCAGCATTCCTGGTTATCCGGGCCCGAGTATCCCATGGTGGAGTTGGGTGTTCTGAAAATAGATAACATAACTACCTGAATCAAAAACTACATCTGGGATAATCGGGCAGGAGAGAAAACACCTATAGAGAAAACCATTTATACAGCTGGGTTGATTTAAAGGAAACCGGATACTTCCACAATTCTGCCTGGAAGCTAAATAGTATCTAGAGGGTATTAATCTCATCTTCCACATCCCCATATTAAAAATCTGTAATTTAAAACCAAATCTTTAAACGGAGGATAAAGATGGAGGCGAAAAGAATCCAGAGGTTCCTAACTTTATTAACAGCTGTATTCTTAGGAATGGTCGCTACAATGGTATTTCAAACCCACCGGGCAGAAGCAAAGGAGCCAGACCTTGTCATCTACGCTTACGACTCCTTTGTCTCTGAATGGGGGCCCGGGCCAGTAGTAATTCCCAAGTTTGAAAAACTGTACAATGTTAAGGTATCGATGATTTCAGGTGGGGACACTGGCCAGGTACTCAACAGGGCAATTCTGGAAAAAAACAGACCAAGAGCTGATATTATACTTGGAATCGATAATAATCTCCTGGCAAAAGCTATAGGGGCTGGTATACTGGTCCCGTACCGATCAAAGAATCTATCCAGGGTTCCCGAAGAGCTGATCTTCGACAAGACATACCACCTTACACCTTTTGACCATGGATTTTTTGCAATTGTTTACGATTCGGAGAAGTTGAAGGATCCTCCAAAGAATTTTGAAGAATTAACATCTCCCAAATATAGGAACATGCTGATTCTTGAGGATCCTAGAACATCGAGCCCCGGTTTCGGGTTCCTGTTGTGGACAATAGCGGTTTATGGAGAGAATTTTACAGATTACTGGAAAAGGTTAAGACCAAATATTCTCACAATAACAGAGGGATGGGACACTGCATACGGTCTCTTTACAAGCGGTGAAGCCCCCATGGTACTGAGCTACACCACCAGTCCTGCATATCATGTGCAGTACGAAAATACCACTCGCTACAGGGCAATTATTTTCGAAGAGGGGAACTACCTTCAGATTGAGGGAATGGGTATACTAAAAGGTGCCAAACATATTGAGCTTGCAAAAAAATTCCTGGACTTTATACTAACAGAGGACTTTCAGAAAGAAATTCCATTAACGAACTGGATGTTTCCAGTAATAAGAGGTATAGAGCTACCTGCTTCATTTAAATATGCACCAAAACCCGATAAGATACTTTCGCTTGACTCGAAAGATATAGAAAACAACCAGCGAAGATGGATTTCTGAATGGTTAAGGATCGTATCCGAATAAAACAAAAAACATAGAATAACTCCGCCCAGGTCTCAGAGTAGAGTTTTTAATTCTTAAGGCGAATTTCGAGTTTTTATAGTGAAACACAGATCGTTGATTGTAATATAAAAAAATCGGATGGCAATATAATTTAAACAATTTTAAAGTTTTCCGGGTTTGTGATATTTTAATCTCATTGCGTTCCAGGTTTTTTTAAAAACTCAGCAACTTTTGATAAAAGGGTCTCTTGAATTAATAGAAAACAGAAACCAAAGGTTCAAGAAAGAGTCGATGAAATACTCCTTTAATGAATCATTGAGTCGGAGAAATCATGGGGGTATAATCAGAAGGAGCCTTCCCCTGATTGTACCCCTTGTATTCCTAGGTTTCTTCTTTTACTTTCCACTATTTACAATACTTGAGGAGGGTATAAGGAATGAAGCGGGTAAAGTGAGCCTTTCAAATCTCGCAAGCATATTGGGAGAAAAATATTACCGAAAGGTTATTCTTTTTACCGTTGAGCAGGCAATCCTGAGTACCATATTCTCACTTCTACTTGGACTTCCCGGAGCCTATATATTTGCCCGCTACCATTTCAGGGGAAAATCCTTTATAAAGGCTGTTTTCACGGTTCCATTTATTCTGCCCTCAATTATAGTTGTGCTGGGATTTGTCATATTTTTTGGTAATAACGGCGTCCTGAACCGTGCTCTCATGAACCTTCTCGGTACCGACAGTCCTCCACTCAAAATACTTTACTCCATGAAGGCAATTATTCTGGCCCATACATTCTACAATGTACCCATATGTATAAGGATCATTGCAGCAACGTGGTCCACTATCAACAGGAATATCGAGAAAGCTGCCATGTCCCTCGGAGCCGGTCCAGTAAGGAGATTCATAAATGCCACGCTCCCCCAGATATGGCCCGGTATTGTTTCCTCAGCATCACTCGTGTTTATATTCTGTTTTACAAGTTTTGCAGTTGTCCTGGTACTTGGTGGAGGACCAAAGTATTCCACCATGGAGGTTGAGATATACCGGCTGGCAAAAGTCTCACTTGACCTCAAGGGAGCAAGTGCACTGGCCATCATAGAGGCATCTTTCTCAATAGCCTTCATGTTTCTATACCTGAAGATTCAGGAATCAACCAGATACATAGAAAGACGGGCAGCTTCTGCAGAAACAATCCCTCTGATAAATGCAATAAAAAGCAAGGCAGGTGTTCTCGTAATAATATATTTTCTTGCAATGGTGTTTCTTGTGATATCGCCGATGGCTTCCTCTGTATACTACAGTTTCCTGAAAAGGAGCGGCTGGGGAGGAAGGCTTACACATACTCTGGACTGGTATATAAAAATTTTCACAGGTCAGCAGGCATCTCTTGTTCCCGTAAGGTACCTCGGAATAATAAAAAACAGCATTTTCTTTGGAATAGTCACAATTGGAGTTTCGCTCCCAATAGGGCTTTCAATCACCTACTATCTCCACAGGGTAGGGATACGTAAAACCGGCTTTATCAATGCTCTTCTCATGCTGCCTCTTGGTGTTTCATCAATTATTCTCGGATTTGGATACATCAGGGCATACCAGCTGCTCCCCTGGGACATGACGGGCAGGTGGTATGCGATAGGCTTTGCACACTCAGTGGTTGCATATCCGTTTGTCATTCGAACCCTGAGTACCGTGATGCGAAAAATAAATCCCTCGTATCTTAATGCAGCAAGGAGCCTTGGAGCGGGGCCCTGGAGGTGCTTCTGGCATGTTGAGTTTCCCATTATAAAACCGGGTGTTGTAGCAGCAGCAACATTTGCATTCGCAATATCGATTGGCGAGATAAATGCCACAATAATGCTCTACAATCCAAGGTATATAACACTTCCAATTGCGATATACAGGATGATAGCCTCCTACAACTATTTTGGAGCTTGCGCACTGGGGACCATTCTCATAGGAATATGCGTTTTTGTGTTTATCGTGATAGATAAAATGGGTTTCGAGATTCAATGATAATTGTAAATTAAAATTATGGATTTTACAATGGGGCTTATAGTTAAAAAACTTCAAAAGGCATATCCTGAGTTTTTCATGGATATATCCCTCGAAGTAAAAAAAGGCGAACTGCTGACCCTCCTTGGTCCAAGTGGTTGCGGAAAAACCACCACACTGAACCTCATTGCAGGTTTTCTGAACCCCGACACAGGGCAAATAATCCTCAATGGTGAGGATATTACAAACCTTCCACCCCACAAAAGAAAAATAGGAATAGTATTTCAGGACTATGCACTGTTTCCCCATATGAATGTGTATAAAAATATCGCCTTTGGATTAAAGATGTCAGGAATCGATGAGAAAAGAATAAGAAAAAGGGTCGAGGAGCTGCTCAGATTGACAAAACTTGAGGGTTACGAAAAAAGGAGCGTGACCACACTATCCGGCGGGGAGCAACAGAGGGTAGCATTAGCAAGGGCACTTGCCCCAAACCCTGAACTGCTTCTTCTGGATGAACCCCTCTCAGCTCTTGATGCTAAACTGAGAAAAGAACTGAGAGGAGAGGTGAGAAGAATAATAAAAGAGATAGATCTTACAACAATATACGTTACCCATGACCAGGAAGAAGCAATGGCACTCTCAGATAGAATAGCCGTCATGAAGGATGGGAAAATAGAGCAGACCGGAACACCTTTCGAAATCTATAACAGACCTAAAACAGCCTTCGTGGCGGAATTTGTTGGGATGTCAAACCAGATTAAAGCCATTTACAGAGGTAAAGGGGATTCCAGATTCTTGTTTACAACACCAGAAGGAACTTTCGAGGTTTTAATCACTCCGCCAGTGGAAGTGAAACGAGCCACCGGGAAATCATCTGAATCCCTGCCCGAATATTCTCGGGGTTCTGAAAACCTATTTGATTCGGCTATAAATTACCGAGAAGATTTGTATAATACCATTCAAAAAACCTACAGAGAGAAGGAGGTTTCTCTTTATTTCAGGCCAGAGATCTGCATCATCTCGAGAGAAAAAAAAGCCAATAAAAATACACTGAAAGGGACCGTTGCAAGCTGTGAATACTTGGGTGAAAACACACTGATTAGAATCAGGACACCACATGGAGAATATCAAACAATAGTTCAGGGTTACGAAAGATGTGCTGTAGGTCGAGAGCTTCAGATTTACATACCACCTGAAAAGATCCATATAATTGGGGGCAAATGATATATCTTAAGCCATCACACATTCTACTATATCTTTTCCTTCTGGTAGGGGGGATTATCACAGCTTTTCTTATATGGTTAATAGTGATAATGCCGTTGCAAATTGTGCATCCAATAGAATTCAGGCCTCTGGAAATAGACGAAAAAACTATGGAGAGCGCAAGTGCAAAGATTGAAGATTTTCTCTCAGATGATAAAACCCTGGTACTCAGCCTAGAGGAAGCTGCAGGCATATTAAAAAAATCAATCGAGAGAGACCTTGGTCTTACGGTAACAGATGTTTATCTTGATCTGCACGGGGATAATAAAGCAACAGCAATTTTTAAAATCGAGATCAAGGATATACCGAGAAGTAATCTTCTGACAATTCTGTTCAAACTGAGAAATGTTGAATACACCACAACATTAATAAGTGCAAGTCTAAAGGCCCTAAATAGAGGAATTGGTTATACCATCAATGATTTCAGGATAGGTGGATTTAAAATCCCCGATATTATTGTTAAGAAACTTTTCAGAGAAGGCCAGAGACGGTTTGATAAAATAAATATTATTGATGTAAGATTTGAAAATAACAGTATCATTATCGAAAGAGGATAATAAAACGTATTTCCAATAATTTCAGAAATTTCTCTGACACCAGCTTAAAATTACCAGAATATCTGATCTACAATTTTTGCTTTACAATAGAGTTTTATTATAATAAATTTTAGTCGGAAAAACGGGATGTAGCGCAGCTTGGGAGCGCACATGGCTTGGGACCATGGGGTCGTGAGTTCAAATCTCACCATCCCGAAATGCGTCTGTAGCTCAGCTGGATAGAGCAACAGCCTTCTAAGTTGTGGGTCGCAGGT
>CAZFGQ010000025.1:6878-34843 GCA_964518675.1 uncultured Spirochaetota bacterium | reverse complement strand
TGTATAACAAAATTATTAAAGACATCAAAAGCGAGTTCGGAATAGACATATACAGGTATTAATCCATTAAAATATTGATTTAGCAGGCATGAAATAGAACCTATATAATCCTCTTTAGTGGTTAAAAGGATAGGGTTATCTGATAATGACCTGACGTGAACAAGCTATCAAATCGCCTGCATTGAATAATGAAGTTAGGAAGAAAATTTATGTTCTATTAGAATTAAAACTCCAACTGAATCCATATCAGAAATCTCTTTGAGTTATCACTTAAATCACCAATTCAAAAGAATATATAAAGCAGGCAAACAAAACAGAAATCAGGAAACAACTGGATGAGCGATAAATTTCACATACAGTGGCATATTACGGATATGTGTAACCTGAGATGCAGGCATTGCTATCAGGAAAACTTTTCTAAATCGTCGGAACTATCATTGGATGAGCTCAAAATAGTACTCGGCAATGTAATTTCAACAATTAAAAAATGGAGAAAGAGGCTGGTAATAAATGTTACCGGAGGAGAACCCCTTTTGAAAAACGATTTATTCCCCCTCATGGAACTGCTCGACAACGAAACAGAAATTATCGAACTTGCCATAATTACAAATGGTCTTTTTATCAATTCCTCCTCACTGGAAAAGCTCTCTCATCATAAAAAATTGAAAACCCTTAAGATTTCAATCGATGGAGCAAATGAAAAAACCAACGATAGCATCAGGGGAAATGGAACTTTTAAAAAGATTATTGAAAATATAAATCTTGTTAAAGATAACTATGACTTCAAAATCATACTCATGTTTACATTAATGAAAAAGAACTACAGAGAAATACCTCAACTAATCGATTTAGCAGAGTCTTTAAATGTTGATGGTATAATACTTGAGAGGTTTATACCCCTGGGAACAGGAAAAAAAATAAAAGAGGAGGTTTTATCAAAAAATGACTGGAAAGAAGTACTGGAGATCTTATCCAGTATCTTTGCAATAAATCATATTACCGAGCTTGCCTCCTATCATGCATTTTACCTTCGTCTTGATACCGAAGAGACGGAACTTCTCGGGGCTCCCTGCATAATTGGAAGAGATGGCCTCTGCGTTATGCCCGATGGTTCTGTATTGCCCTGCAGGAGGTTTCCCATCCCAATTGGTAACCTTCTTGACAGATCACTGATCCAGATATGGGAAAACTCAGAACTTCTTAAAAAACTAACAGATAAATACCTGCTAAAAGGTAAATGTAAAAAATGTCCCATTGAGGATTGTACGGGTTGCAGAAGTATGGCACTTTCAATAACAGGCGATTTCCTTGCAGAAGACCCCCATTGTATTTTATATTAAAACCAGGCAAGAATAAATCCCAATATAAAGGTCTAAAAATGAATGATACCATGCATGTACTTGTAGTAGATGATGAACAGGGTGTGAGGGAAGGTATAAAGAGAGTTCTCTCGAAAAAAGGATATATAGTTGACACAGCAGAAAATGGTGAAAAAGCTATTGAACTTCTAAAGCATAAAAATTATGACCTGGCCTTCATAGATCTAAAAATGCCAGGTATCGACGGATTTAAAGTAACTGAGTACATCCACAATGAGGTCAAAACAAATACCGTTGTAATCATTGTATCTGTACTTGCAACCGTTGATGCTGCAATAGAAGTTACAAGGCGGGGTGCTTTCGATTTTCTCGTAAAGCCCTTCACCCCGCAGGATCTTTTAAATGTTGCAGAAAGAGCAGAACGCCAGAGAAAACTCATAATCGAAAGAGAGAAGTATCTGCTGGAGTTAAATCGAGAGAAAAGCCTTTCACACCAAATACTGCAATCCATGCAGGAGGGGCTTGTTGTAATTAATATTCGAAAGCAGGTTGTATTGATGAATCCAAAGGCTGAATACTACCTCAACCAGCGGTTCGATGAATCCCTTACAGTGGATAAACTATTTTACACAAAAAGGGTTAGAGAACTGATAGAGGAACTACTCGGTAGTTCACAGGCAAAAGAGGAAACAAAGGTATTTAAAGCCCGGATAAACGAAGATCTCATGCTGGAGTTCAGGCTTCATCCAATTTTTAGAGATAATAATCTAAACGGTATCCTTATAATAATCCATGATATAACCGAAGATTGGAAAATTGAACAGGATAAAAATAGATTTGTCTCAATGGTTGCACATGAGCTTAAAAGTCCCCTGGCAGCAATTATAAATTATTTAAACATTATTATATCAGGAATGTTAGATGACAAACCTGAGAAAATCCATGAAATTCTCGAAAGATGCAAAATAAGGGGAGAAGCACTTTTAGAATTAATACAGGACCTACTATACATAAACAAACGTGATACTGGAAGAATTGAAAAATCAATTAAACGCTATGACTTAAAAGAAATCCTTAAAGAACAGCTCGATTTCTATAACGCAACTGCCAGAACAAGAAACATCGAACTCAAACTTCAAACAGATGGGGCAGAAAAATATCCTGTAATGGCAGATAAACAAGACCTTGACAGAATATTTATGAACCTCATCTCCAACGGTATAAAATACAACAGAGAAGGTGGTAAACTTACAATAAACATCAGAAAAGAAGATAAGTACATTGTGGTTGATGTGAGTGACACGGGAATTGGAATGGACGAAAAAGAAATGCAAAACCTCTTTAAAGAGTTTTACAGGATAAAAAATAAAAAGACAGCTGGCATCACAGGCACCGGACTTGGTCTGGCAACGGTAAAAAGAGTTTTGGGCGAATACAATGGCAAAATTACAGTAAAAAGTACCCCTGATGTGGGTTCAACCTTTACAGTCTATTTCCCCTTAAACTTCAATCAAAAAGGCAAGAGCATATAAAAACCAGTGCCTTCCCTCTCAGAAGAACACCAGACTTTACCACCATGCTGTTCAACTATTTTTCTGACAAGATACAGCCCAAGACCTGCTCCATCACTCGATCTCACAAGGCGCGAAAATTTCTGAAATAAAAGTGGTATTTTATCCTTTGGTATTGGTTCACCACCATTTCGGACACCCAGAATATATCCTGAATCATTCCTGTCAATTGAAAGCTCTATCCAATCCTTCCCGTACTTTAGAGCATTTATTATCAAATTACTGTAACAAATATCCATAAGCTCTCTATCAGCTTTCACTATGTATTCTTCGGGCCATCTCCATCTTATTTCAAATCCCCTTTCCTTCATCCACCTCTCAAATCTCTTTACAACAGGCTCCACCACCAGTTTCTTAATGTTTATTGGTTCCGGTCGGCAGATCAGCTTCCCCCTTTCAAGTCTCGATATATTCAAATAGTTTTTCACCATATCCCTAAATCTCTCGGTATCCCTGAGTAGCTGCTCTGCCACTTCCCTCTGTTCACCCTTCAGCTCGCCAACAGTTCCATCAACAAGGATGTTTGCATTTAAAAGAAGAGAACCAATGGAATTATTAAGCTCATGAGTCACAAATCTTAGTAGCTCCTGATAATCCTTTGTCGTCTGTTCAAGTTGCTCGTTTTTTTCTGTCAATAATTTTTCTCTCTTTTCAACTATCCTTGCCATTCTGCTGAAATTCTCTGTAAGTTCATTTATCTCATCTATACCAGAATCAGGCTTAATATCAACTGAAAACTCCCCTGAAGATATTCTATCTGTCATTTTCACCAGATTTGTCAGAGGACGCACAATTCTTGATGATAAAAGGAAAACTGCCAGGGCAAGCGCCCCTATCATCCCGATAATTATACTCACAAAAACCATTATTGATCTGTTTCTGATATCAACATATTTTTTCTCAAGCACACCCACGTACAGGATCCCTATCCTTTCACCTCCAGGTGAAACTATCGGTTCATACGCAGACAAGTACCATTCATCCACTACAAATGCTCTATCAAGCCAGCTTTTACCTTCACCTAAAACTCTATTCTTCACAACCTCTGATACCCTGGTACCTATCGCGGGCTCATTGTTACTCCCAATCACGGTGGTGACAACTCTCTTATCATCACAGAAAATGGTAACAGTTCCAAATGGTTTTCCCCCGTAGTAAGAATTACCAAAAATAAGATTTTGAAGAGACATTATAAGATTATCATTTCCATTGAGAATAGTTGCACAAAATACAGTGCGTTTTTCGCCCTCACAGGCAGAATAAAGAACAAGAATGTAACCTCCATCACATAGCGAGCGGGCATCGAGCTTTTTACTATATCCCAAATCCTCAAGCAGATCATACCTCAGCTTCATTATACCACTTGACGAGCCGGCGCTCCAATACAGTTGATTTGAAATAAAAGAGTAAAACTTCGAAAGATTTGCCTCTAAAAACCTGCCATCTTTAACAATCCAGCCGGAGTGTCCCTCTTGCTCATTAAAAACTAGCATTATATCAGGCAGGTCATTTATTATCTTTGAAGGGTCAAAACCATTTGCAAGCAATCTAGAGACAATTACAATACGGTCAATTTTCCTATCCAATACCCCCCATGCGACCTTAAGATCATTGGATACACGGGAAAAAGCCTCGCTTCTAACAGATCTTGAAATCAGTATGGAACCTGCAACAGTACTCATTAATCCACCAACAACTATTATTATTAAAGAGTTAATGAAAATTCTTTTGGACAGTTTCATATTCATTGCTCCATTTTTTGGATATAACAGATATCCTACTCCCCAACCTTATACTGCATTATTTTCTCATCAAGGGGCTCAATAAATATTAACTTTAAATAGATGAATCTTCAAATCGACAGTAAAAATAATCCAATTCAATGAAAACAAGAACAGAAATATTTGATACAATAGCTGCCATCTCAACACCGCCTGGCGAAGGTGGAATAGGAATAGTCAGATTAAGCGGTGAGGACTCCTTTAGGATAGTCGATTCCATATTTAAGCCCTTAAAAAAGCTTCCACCGGCTTCAGAAAGGGAATCTTTCAAAATGCATCTGGGATATATTGTAAAAAATGGTAAGATCCTTGATGAGGTACTTGTAACCTACATGAAAAAACCTCATACCTATACCCGCGAAGATGTGGTGGAGATAAACTGTCATGGTGGAGCAGTAGCAGTTCAGGAGGTGCTTAGAGCCGTTCTTGAAAAAGGTGCAAGGCTTGCAGAACCGGGAGAGTTTACTAAAAGGGCTTTTATTAATGGAAGAATCGACCTCGCACAGGCAGAAGCTGTACTAGATATAGTCAGGGCAAAAACCTCAAAAGCCCTCCAGACAGCCGTTAATCAACTCAGTGGGAAACTCTCATGTAAGGTCAGAGAAATCACATCCAGATTGAAAGATTTGGTCGTGAGGCTGGAAGCAGCAATCGATTTCGCTGAGGAGGAGGATGTCCCGGAGGTTGAATTGGATAAAATTTCCAAAGAATTGCGGGAAATAAAATCTTCACTTGAAAAGCTAATAGAAAGCTATGATGAAGGAAGGCTCTACAGGAACGGTGTGCTAACAACAATTGTTGGCAAACCAAACGTAGGCAAATCCAGCTTGTTAAACAGTTTTCTAAAATTCGAAAGGGCAATTGTGACACCTATTCCCGGTACCACGAGGGATGTAATAGAAGAACAGATAAATCTTAAAGGCATCCCGTTTATTCTGGCAGATACAGCGGGGATAACTGAAACTGCAGATCCCATTGAAAAAGAAGGAATCAAGAGAAGCAGGAGCTATCTGGAGAAATCCCAGCTTACTATTTTCATACTCGATGGTAGTGAAAAATTGGACGAAAGGGATATAGAAATTGCCAGCAGGATAAAAAACCAATCCCATATAGTTGTAATAAACAAGGTCGATCTTCCATTAAAGATTGATGAGAAAGATATTAAAAGCATTCTGGGGCTTGATTCAGCCTTTGTTAAAATTTCTGCCAAAACCGGTGAGGGCCTGAAACATCTCGAAGAAAAAATGGTCGAAATGGTACAGAGCGGAAAAGCGATGGGGGATAATCAGATCCTTGTAACAAATGCCCGCCACTATGCAATCCTTAAAAGAGCAAAAGATGAAATCGAAAATGCAATTAACTCAGTAAACGAAAATAAAGAAGCAGAGCTCATAAGCTTCGATGTAAGATCTGCAATGGATACGCTGGGCGAGATAACCGGTGAAATCACAAACGCCGACATCCTCAATGAAATCTTCAGTCAGTTCTGTATAGGCAAATAACCCCCTTACACAAGCAAACCCGCTACCCTGTCCACTTCAGTAACTGCTCCTACACCCATCTGTATCATTTTATCCAAAGACATCAATCTCCCTTCTCCACGGACTACATAATTTTTACACTTGCTTTTTTCCTTTCCTTGGCTTAACTTAACCTGTTATCCTTTATCTAAATATTTGAAAAATTGAGTGAGATATCTCTTCATTTCAAGGAGTAGTCATGGATACTGAAAAAATAAAGAAAGCTGTCAGGATGATTCTTGAGGAGATTGATCCCAACCCGGATAGAGAAGATCTGAAAAGGACCCCTGAAAGAGTTGCCAAAATGTATCAGGAAATTTTTGCCGGCACATATATGGAACCCGAAAAAGCTCTCGAGGTACTGCTCAGCGAAGAACATGATGAAATTGTCCTGATTAAAGATATACCAATATTCTCAATGTGCGAGCACCATCTTCTCCCATTTTATGGTAAAGCACATATAGGATACATTCCTAAAAATCATAGAATTACAGGACTGAGCAAGCTCGTTCGGGTAATTGATATTTTTTCCAGAAGGCTTCAGGTTCAGGAAAGACTGACCACGGCAATTGCAGACCTTGTGATGAAAAAGCTGAAACCCTATGGAGTAATTGTTGTAATAGAAGCGGAGCATCTCTGCATGATAATGAGAGGTGTGAAGAAACCTGGATCGTATACTGTAACCAGTGCAGTCAGGGGTATATTCAAGGATAACGAGAAAACTCGCTCAGAAGCACTTTCACTGATAATGGCGGACAAGAAGTTTTAATCTCTGAAATAGGTTATTTTAGAGCTTTTAAAGAGGTGTACCTTAAAAGCAAGTGAAAGAGCAAAACCTCAAATAGATAGTACAAAACTAAACAAACTTCAATACCCTGTATCTTTTCTTACCAGCCCGGAGTGTAAGGGAGCTGTCTTTTAGGTCTGAAACCTGGATGATGTATCCTTCATCTGTGATTCTCTGCTCTTCTACGTAACATCCACCCTGCTTTATAAGCCTCCTAGCTTCACTCTTGCTCTTACACAGACCTGATATGACAAGTGCATCAACTATTGAAAGTCCATTCTCTATTCTTTGCCTCTCGACCTCAATAGCCGGATGCTCAACCTCACCACTTATATTAACTATGGTAGATGAAGTTTCAACAACACGATTTGGGTCTGCTTCACCAAACTTAGAAATCGAAGCCAGATATGCTTTTTTTGCTTCCTTCTCACCATGGGTGAGCTTTGTTGCTTCAAAGGCAAGAATTTCCTTAGCCCGATTCAGAAGTGGCGGCTTTAATGAACCAAGTCTCCGAACCTCATCCATTGGGAGAAAGGTAAAGTACCCAAGGTAACGTTGAACATCTTCATCCATTGTATTTCTGAAGAACTGATAATACTCATACGGAGGTGTTTTATTTGGATCGAGCCATATAGCCCCCTTTACTGACTTGCCAAACTTCTGACCACTTGCATCTGTTATAAGCGGAAAGGTAATTCCATAGGCCTGCTTCCCGGTCATCCTTCTTATAAGATCAATCCCTGCAACTATATTGCCCCACTGGTCCTGTCCACCCATCTGGAGATCGCAATCATAATCCCTATTGAGGATATAAAAATCATATGCCTGGAGAACCATGTAGTTGAACTCGATAAAAGTAAGCCCTTTTTCAAGCCTGAGTCTTATAGACTCAGCTGAAAGCATTTTATTAACGGAAAAGTGCTTTCCAATATCTCTTAAAAACTCGATGTAGTTCAGACCAACAAGCCAATCTGCATTATTTAGAAGAAGCGCCTCACCCTCTGAAAAACTGATATATCTGGAAAGCTGTTTCTTCAGAGCCTCTGCATTTCTATTTATCTCTTCAACACTGAGTAGCTTTCTCGTTTCTGTTTTTCCAGAAGGATCACCAACAAGCCCAGTACCACCACCGACAAGAGCTATAGGTCTGTGCCCATTTCTCTGAAGATGGGCAAGGGCCATAATTGGAACAAGACTACCTGCATGAAAGGAATCTGCCGTGGGGTCAAACCCAATATACCCAGTTACCCTTTTACTATTAAAAAGCTCTCGGATTCCCTCATCATCTGTAGTTTGATAGATAAACCCTCTCTCTTTCAGTACATCATAGGGATTCATCTTTCTATCCTTAACCTCTGTCCAAGAATATTTTTTAAGGTGATAAAGAAAACTACAAAACCCGAAAGTCATGGGGTTTTATATAATAAGAATAAAATTAATTTTAGTAAAGTTCAGAATCAGGATCCCGTCCACATCTATACAAATCAATTTCGACCTGGATTGACAATTCTCGAAACCGTATTCCCAGTAGTAACATCAATCTCTAAAAATCAGTTTAAGCGCCTCATTCATGGTGGAAACGAGATGAAAAGTTATACCCTTTTTAATATAATCGGGAATCTCATTGAGATCCTTCTTATTACCATTTGGAAGGATAACTTCCTTCATCCCGGCTCTTTTTGCCGCTATGACCTTCTCCTTAATTCCTCCAACGGGCAGGATATTTCCTATCAGCGAAAGTTCCCCCGTCATTGCAAGTCTGTTTTTCAAAAGCTTTCCCGTTACAAGAGAAAGCATAGCTGAGGCCATGGTTATCCCCGCAGAGGGACCATCCTTAGGTGTCGCCCCAGCAGGGACATGGAGGTGGATAAAGTTTTTCTCAAAAAGATCATTATCAACTCCATATTTACCCATTATTGAACGCACAAAAGAGAAAGCTATTTTTGCAGACTCCTGCATAACCTCACCGAGACTTCCGGTAAGTTTCAAATCTCCCTTCCCAGGTATTAAAACCGACTCAACAGTAAGTGTAGCTCCACCAAGAGGTGTCCATGCAAGCCCAATCGCGATACCGGGTTTGGAAATTCTCTTTGAAATCTCTTCTATATATACCCGCTCTCCAAGAAAATCCTTAATGTTTTCCTTTTTTACCACATATGGAAACTCTACCTTTCCTTCAAGATGCCTTGTTGCCAGTTTTCGATTTATCTTATCAATCGATTTCTCAAAGTTTCTCAATCCAGCCTCTCTTACATATCCCTGGAGTATTTCCCTGAGGGCTGATTTTTCAAACTTCACATCCCCCGGCTTTAAACCATGTTTCTCAAGGCTTCTTGGTATAATATACCTCCTGCCAATCTCGATCTTCTCTTCCTCAATATATCCTGAAAGTCTTATGACTTCCATTCTGTCGAGTAGAGGAGATGGAATTGTATCCAGGGTATTGGCCGTTGTGATAAACAGTATATTGCTGAGATCAAAAGGTATATCAAGATAATGATCACGAAACTGGCTGTTTTGCTCAGGGTCAAGTACCTCAAGCAGTGCAGAGGATGGATCGCCCTGAAAACTAACGCCGAGTTTATCAATCTCATCAAGCATGATTACGGGATTCTTTGTACCCACGATCTTTAATGCCTGGATTATTTTCCCAGGCATCGCACCGATATACGTTCTCCTGTGCCCCTTTATCTCTGCTTCATCCCTCATCCCACCAAGCGAAAACCTGAAAAACTTCCTGTTTGTAGCCCTGGCTATTGACCTTCCCACTGAAGTTTTACCCACACCTGGAGGACCAACGAGACAGAGAATTGATCCTTTCGCCTCGGGCTTCAATTTCCTTACTGCGAGAAACTCCAGAATCCTTTCTTTAACCTCATCAAGATCGTAGTGATCCTCATCCAGTATTTTTCTCGCCCTGGGTATATCTATGTTTTCTTCACTAAACTTATTCCATGGAAGCGAACAGATCGTTTCAAGATAATTTCTCGTTACGGCATATTCAGGCGAGTGGGTATCGAGAAGTGAAAGTTTTTCAAGCTCCTCATATGCCTTATCCTTTGCCTCTCCTTCCAGTTCAAGGGAATCAAGAGCTTCTTTGAACCTGTTATACTCTTTTTCCTTTGGGTCAACCTCCATCCCAAGTTCTTTTTTTATGGCCTTTAGCTGTTCTTTGAGGAAGAACTCCCTCTGCTGTTTGGTAACTTTCTCATTGATGCTTTCCTGAATCTTTTTCTGGAGTTTCATAAGTTCTTTTTCACGGTGCAGAAGAGTCAGAACTTTCTCAATTCTGGTTCTCAAATTGAAAGTTTCTAGTATTTCCTGCTGTTTCTCCCTATCTATATTCAGGATGCTCGCCACAAAGTCTGTCACCTTTTCCACACCATCCAGATTGGCCATATTGAGCTTGATTTCCTCGGTGAAAAAAGGATTATCCTCAGATACCTCTTTTATCTCTGCATAGAGAGTTCTGGCCAGAGCCTGAAGTTCATTATCCATACCATCTACCTTCTCCTCTGGATAACTCACCGCAGCCGTTATAATAGGTTCCATACTTAGAAACTTCTTTACTTCAAATCTCCTCAAGGTATTTATGAAGATATTGAGTTTCCCATCGGGAAGATTTAACTTTTTAATAACCTTGGCCAGAGTTCCAACTCTGTAAAAATTATTTTCCGTATCATCCTTGATCTCTGGATCCTTTACCAGAAGAAGTCCTATAAATCCATCCAGTTCAAGAGACTTTTCAATTGTTTTTATGTATTTCTCCCCACTTATTATCATTGGCATGTAAATGCCTGGAAAGACCGGTCGGGGTTTCATGGGTATTATTGAAAGTTTTGCCGGAAGAACCTTATCGACGGATACCAACGTACGCTCTTCATCCAATTTTACCTGTTCCATTTTCCCACTCCTTAACTATTTTTTTCGCCGTTCCATTAATTTATTACACCCCAAAAAAACAGATGAATCAAAATACAACTCCACAATACTAATATAATAAACCTTATCAATTGTTTTAAGGAAAATAGATATCCCACCAAATAGATATAATAGAGACATATTTGTTGATAAAATTCACAATATTTATTAAATTAGCCAAAAAATCCACGGGAGGAGTCCAAAATATGATAGTAGTTGGTGAATTGATCAACTCAACCAGGAAAAAAATTAAAGAAGCAATGGAAAAAGAAGATGCAGAATATCTAAAGGAGCTTGCTGAGAAACAGGATAAGGCAGGTAGCGATTTTATCGATGTGAATGCAGGAGCCTTCGTATTGAACGAGCTAGAGAAACTTAAATGGGCCATGGAGGTGGTTCAGGAGGCGACTCAAAAACCAATTGCAATAGACAGCCCAAATCCAAAAGCAATAGAATTGGGACTGAAATTACACAAAAACGGAAAACCACTCATAAACTCAATAAGCATGGAATCAGAAAGATGGAAGAATGTTTTACCTCTTGCGGTTGAAAACGATGCATATGTTCTGGGTCTCTGTATTGATGATAATGGGATTCCTGAGGATTCAGAAACTCGCCTGAAGATTGCTGACAAGATTATAAATGGTCTTCTTAAGGAAGGTAAAAAAATTGAAGATATAGCAATAGATCCCATTACAACACCTCTGAGCGTTAACACCAATTATGGACTCATAGTTATGGATACAATAAAAAAAATCAAACAAAACTTTCCCGAGGTAAAAACAATTACTGGTTTGAGCAACATATCTTATGGACTTCCAGCCAGAAAGCAGATAAATAGGGCATTTATTGTTGCCTGTATGGTAAATGGACTTGATGGAGCTCTGATAGATCCTCTCGACACAATTATGATGAGCATGATAAAAGCAACAGAAGCTCTTCTCAATAAAGATCCGTTCTGCTCAAACTATCTGAAGGCTTTCAGACAGGGATTAATAGTTAAGAATTGAAAGATAGTTTTTTCAGGATAAGATTTTCACATCAGACTAGTGGTATGAACTAATTATCAAACATTTAACAATTAAAAAATAAAATGTAATTTAATATAAATCAAAGAGGGTATCAAAATTATAAAACGCTTTATTCGTAAAACTCAAATTTGGGTAAACTTAAAAGAAATCAACATGAAAGAGATGTATGAAGTTCTATAGCTCTTCTTCATAAAATCCACCTTCCGGTGGTTCCTCCCACATCTCGAGGTTCTCAAAGCGGGTGTACTCTTTAAAGAATTTTAGATAAACCGTACCTGTCGGACCATTTCTCTGTTTCTGGATAATTACCTCGGCAATACCTTTTTTATCCGTGTTGGGTTTGTAAAGCTCCTCTCTATATAAAAAGGCTACCACATCAGCATCCTGCTCAATGGCACCTGACTCTCTCAGGTCAGAAAGTATCGGTCTCTTGTCAGTTCTGGCCCTGGATTCCACAGCCCTGGACAACTGTGATAATGCTATAACCGGAATATTCAATTCTCTGGCAAGTGCCTTTAAAGAGCGGGAAATCTCACTTATTTCCTGGGTCCTTCCCTCATTTCTCCTTTTTGTTGTGGACATCAACTGAAGGTAATCTATGATAATTATGTCCAGCCCGTGGCGCGCCTGAATCCTTCTGGCTTTGGCTCGCAACTGCATATCACTTATCGCTGGTGTTTCATCGATAAAAATATTTGCCTCTGCGAGTTTACCTGCAGCAGTGGTAAGTGGGGCCCAATCTTCACTGCTCAGAAACCCCTTTCTGAGTTTCTGGCTGTCAATTCTTGCTTCAGAACAAAGCATCCTCTGGACAAGCGCTTCCTTGGACATCTCAAGGCTGAAGATAGCCACATTTCTTTTCTGCCTGATACCTATATTCTGTGCTATGTTCAGGGCAAAAGCGGTTTTCCCCACCGAGGGACGTGCAGCAATTATTATATATTCAGATTTTTGAAAACCAGAGGTAAGATCATCGAAATCCTTAAAACCACTGGGAATCCCCGTATACTGTTCATTCCTGTGGTATAGTTTCTCTATTGCAAGGATACTATCTTTTATTACTTCATTCATCGAGAAATAGGTTTTGGCCACTCTTCTCTCTGTAACATCGAAAATTAATTTCTCAGCCTCATCAACAATTTCGTAGGCCTCCTTCTCGGTATCGTAAGCCATGGATATTACATCAGAGGCCGCTCTTATTAACTTTCGCAACAGAGATTTTTGCTCAACAATTCTTGCATAATATTCAATATTTGCCGAGGTCGGAACTTCATCCAGAATGGAGGATACGTAAGATACACCCCCAGCTTTCTCAAGAAGTTTATTGCTCTTCAGGTAATCAGTAATGGTTACTATATCCACGGGTATTGACTTATTGTATAGATCAAGGATTGCCTCGTATATAACTCTATGCTGAATACTGTAAAAATCCTCCGGCTTTAGAATATCAATAGAAACTTCTATGGCTTCCCTATCAAGCAGCATACTTCCTATACAGGCTCTTTCGGCTTCGAGATTCTGGGGTGGAAGTTTATCGAGAAGGGTTGAAACATTTCTATTTTCATATCCATCAGGCAGGTTCATTTTAACCTTCTCATCATCATTTGATTATCAATGAAGTAACTACAGTGAAAGGATGCTAAAGGTTCAGGTCTTTCCTTACTCTTTTACAACCCAGACCTTAAGCTCTGATTTTATATCTTCATATATTTTAATTGGAACCTTATAAACTCCGAGGGTCTTAATTGGTTCTTCAAGCAGGATATTTTTCTTATCGATCTTATAACCCTGGGCTTCCAGAGCCTTCGCAATATCAGCTTCATGAATCGCTCCGAAAAGCCTATCATTATCCTGCGCTGCCGCTGAAATATTTATGGAAATTGATGCCAGTTCTTCGGCAAGTGCCTGTGCTTCCTCACGCTTTTTTACTTTTCTCAATTCGATTCGTTTTCTCTGCTCCTTCATCCTGTTCCTGTTAAATGTATTGTCCTCAACTGCCAATCCCTTGGGAAAAAGGTAATTTCGGGCATACCCGGGTGCTACATCCTTGGTATCTCCCTCTTCCCCAAGTCCTGGAACATCCTTAACCAGTATAACCTTCATGTCTCAACACCATCCTTTCTAGTAAGTATTTACAGGATACGCAATTTAATCTATAACAATAAGAACCACAAATACAGAATTACTGCTGTTTCTGAAGATCTACATTGGATTTGCCATCTATTTTGTCCTGAATTCTCAACCAAATATCTGCTACCCCAATACCTGTTACCACAGCACTGAAAATAATAAAACTGTAGAATAATAAAAATAAAAGTCCAAGGTACTGTAAAATCTGTGGTATTTTTAACCTATCTGTAATAAGCTTTATTATAGAAAGTCCCTTCAAAAAATACATGAAAGAAAAAATCGCAGCTGCGTTCCAGCTCACCATTCCCAGAAAAACGTTCTTTAGATGAAGATTCAAATACACAAGCGCCCAGGAAAAAATCAGCCCCCATACCCAGTCATCAGAAATCTGGTAATTCTTAACATCAAAAGTAAGGGCTGCTTTAGTCAGCTTTCTTTTAAAATACAGCTTAACTATAAGTATACTTATGAATAAAATTAGAATCTGCAGTAAAAGATACCCGCCTCTAGGTCCAATTCCGAATATCACTCCATTTTTATACAGATCCGTAAAAAGTTTCAGTTGCTTTTCAATAGCCTGAGGACTTATACCCTTAGACTCCAGAAATCCCCTGTATTTTTCAAGCCTATCCAGATTCTCATAAAGGGTTAAATGAGTTCTACTATTAACATAGCTCCGATAATCTTCCACATAGTTTTTAAATCCACCCATAAACCCCGAAGCCAGCAGAACCACAAGGACTATCCCGGTATAAACAAAAATGCTACCGAGCATAACATACTTAAGCTTATAGTTTCTCCTGATTAGGTGGCCTGCCACTATTCCAGGAATACCAAACAAAAATATAAAATCCAAAAAATGAGCATTCTCAAGCCCCAGCCCTTTACCAACAAACTCAAACGCATAGTGAAGAGGGGAGAGTAAAAGAAAACTTATGTTAAATGGGAAAATATCGAGGTTCTTGATTATCAGAATAAGGAGAATAGCACTTGCAGAAGCAAGAGAAACAGCGGCTGTCTTCCATCCTCTTTTGATTGAAATAATAATAAAGGGAACGAAACTAAATGGAGTAAATATTACAGATGTATACAGTATTACTGAAAGAAGAACAAGGAGGAGATTTTCTGCCAGACTTCTCCAATCAATCCTTATCTCTGGAACTGAAACCCTTTCACCAAACTGAATGAGCTTTCCCGCAAGAGCACCGCTCTCACGTTTTACAAGCTCTATGATGTACTTCACACCGATAAACCTAGGCTCCATTATTATCCGCCCCAGTTTTTTATATTATACTCTAAAAAAAGCTCTATTTGGCAACAAATGGTAAAAGAGCTGCAATCCTGGCCCTTTTAATCGCTCTGGCCAGCATCCGCTGATGCCTCGCACATGTTCCAGTCAT
Source organism: uncultured Spirochaetota bacterium (assembly GCA_964518675.1). Classification (GTDB taxonomy): domain Bacteria; phylum Spirochaetota; class B62-G9; order B62-G9; family CAZFGQ01; genus CAZFGQ01. The sequence goes on along the minus strand of CAZFGQ010000025.1, from coordinate 19,383 downwards.
ACGCCGGGGTAATATTTTTCCACTATCAGCAATAAACCTGCTGAGAAGATCAACATCCTTGTAATCAATAACCTCTATCTTCTGAGTACAGAGTCGACATACTTTTTTTCTGAAATAAATTCTCCTTGTTCTGGGCTCCTCGACAGCCGTTTCCTTTACCTGCCCACCTTCAGCTTCTTCTTTTTCTTCTTCTGTTGATGCCTCAGCTGGAGGTGTTTCATCCTCTGTTTTCTCAATACTGCCAGGTTGCTCCGATTCTGCTCCAGCCGTACCAGCATCAGTAGCAGCTGTACTCTGAGCAGCTTCATTTACATCATCAGAGGCTTCTTCCCCTACCGGCTCTTTCGCCATCTCCTCAACCATTTCTCCTGACTCACCTTCCAAGTTTTTTTCTTCTCTGTCATCCTTTTTGATTCTGTCCTGGACTTCGTCGGACATTCCTTAACCTCCCTCAATTAATAACATAGTATCACATCTTCCATAGATTTTACACATGAAAAATCTATAGTATCACGAAATTTATAACAAGTTTTAACTCTCTTACTGCAATTATCAGCAGAATATAATTACATCATTCCAGCAACACGCCAAAAGGCTGCTAATGAGTTTTCTACTGTTCTACCGTCAAAACGGAATCTCATCATCATCAAGCTCCGAGAGGAATGGTTCCTCATCTTCAGAGCCAAAGTCCACTTTACTTTCTTCTACAAGTGGTTTTGTACCTTCCTCGACTGGTTCCTCTAACTGAGGCTCTTTACCCAAAGGCTCCACCCTTGCAGGGCCAGGAGGACCAAAGAACTGCACATTATTTGCCACTATTTCAACTGTGCTCCTCCTGACACCATCCTGACCAGCCCATCTTCTTTGCTGAAGTCTTCCTTCAACACCAACCTGTTTTCCCTTACTTAGATATTCCTTGCATATTTCTGCCGTTTTATTCCACGTCACAATTGTAAAATAACTGGTACCCGAATCGTCCTGTGGATTTCCACCACCAGAGGTCCTATTAACTGCTATGGAAAACCTGCACACAGCCGCTCCCGATGGAGTATAGGTTAATTCTGGATCACGTGTCAGTCTTCCGACCAGAACCACGTGATTTATATCCCAGCTCATAACTCACCTCTTTATTCATTAATAATTTCTGGATTTTTAAGTAAAGCACTTCACTATTAATATTATACCAGAAGAAAAAGCAATCTCGAAGGATTTTTGCTAAAAATTTCCATTCAATAGATTCTCATTTAATCAATTCGAAACTTCAGAACTCTCAGAACAGAAGGATTCATCTTTATTTCTCTTTCGAAGTCGTTCAGCGCATTGTAATTTTCAATCTCGATCTGCGTTACATAGTAAAACCCATCGGATTTCTTCTTGATTTCGTATGCCAGCTTTCTTTTTCCCATTACATTTTCATTGAGGATAGTAGCACCTATCTCATTATACTTGTTTTTTACAAGTTCGATTGCCTGTTCTGCGGTTTCTTGCTGGGGATCAAATATGTAGAGATATTCATATTTTCTCACAATACCCTCCTACGGTCTTACGGTCCTTTTTTAAAAGGACAGAAAGGCTTTTTTGAGAAGATAAACATTACAAACTATTATGTCAAATTATTTAAAACCTTACAAGCTTTCCTACCACTTCGACGTGCCGTGTTCTTGGAAACATATCCACCACTGTTGCATCGGATAGCATGTAACCCCTTGTGAGGAAATATTTTATATCCCTGGAAAAAGTTGATGAATCGCAGGATGAATAGACTATAATCTGTGGGTTAATCTCTACCAGCACATCTATTAATCCCTCTGTAAGACCTGCTCTGGGAGGATTTACAATAACTTTATTACACTCCTCGAGATCTCTTACTGACCCGTATAGATCTGCTCTTGAAAATGAGGCATTACCAATACCGTTTTGCTGAGAATTATACCTTGCATTTTTTACTGCCCTTCCATTGCCTTCAATACCCATGACTCTGCCAACCTCTCTGGCAATGGCCAGTCCAATCACTCCGCTTCCACAAAATAAATCCAATAAAATATCATTCTTTTCAGGCTCAATATAATTCCTGATAACTTCAATCCAGTCCTCGATTAAATATCTATTTATCTGAAAGAAATCATCTATTCCGGTTCTCAGAGTAAGTCCGCATACTTTATGAATACAGTATTTATCATCATCTACACCCGGGATACCCTTTTTATAGACCCTATCAAACCCGGTTCGTATCCTAAAACTTCCTCTTCTGTTAAACTGAACTCTGTCCCTTATTTTTTTTAAAAAATCATTAATTCTTGGATCCAGAATGGCACAACCTTCATCCGGAATTTGTATTAGTCCATGGCTATCCCTTGCAAAAAATCCAAAAACACCTCTCCTGTCAAAGCTTATTTGTGCATGATTCCTGTATCCGTAGGGATTTGAAGAGAGGATTTTTAACTCCGGAATCCTGTCCAGCCCACCAAGTCTCTTTAAATCCTCTTTTACTATACCCCTCTTTGCCTCAAGCTCATATTCGTACTTCACATGCTGAAAATCACATCCACCACACCTCATAAAAACCGGGCAGGGCGGCTCCGTCCTCTTTTCCGATGGTTTAACAACCGTTTTTATCCATCCAAAAACCGTTCCTTTACCTTCTCCATATTCTATATCAACAACATCTCCAGGTACACCGTACCTTACAAGGCAAACCTTCCCATCCTCAAGCCTGCATAATCCATACCCACCATGAACTATCTTTTCTATTCTGGTTTCCAACTGACCATCTCCATTTTCGTATTCTATTTATCAAAAGTTATAGAAACCTAAAAAGTTGCAATAGCAAAGAATAATACCTATATTATAACCGAATAATATTTCTCAATGTGATCAATAAATAAAAATTTTTTTAAATAATTTCAAAAGATGAATAACGGCAAAGATACAACTAATAACCTCAAAGAACATCCAGAAAAAAAACGTTATCGAGGAATAATTATCTTCGACGTAGACGGAGTCATTCTTCGCGGTTATTTCCTAGTAAAGATATTGCGCTCAAGCGGCCTGGTCAACTACCTGAAAATGCTCAAAACAGCCCTATTCTACTACAGAGGGAAAATCTCATTTAATACAATGATTCAAAGGGGTTATAGTTATGCAGCCAGAATAAATGTAAATAAAGCAATGAAAGTACTGAGCAAAATTAAGAGAGTTACAAACCTGAAAAGAGCAATATCAATTCTGAAAGAAAATGGATACTATATATCAATTATAAGCGCTGGAGTGCCTGACTTCTTACTGAAGAGTATAGCAACTGAAATCGGGGTTGATCATTACAGAGGCCTGGATATAAGTATAACAAGGGGCACTCTTAACCTAAATAATCTGAATGTTAAACCAAAGGTAAAAATAGTTGAGGAACTCGTGGATAAACTTGGTTTAAGCTGGTCAAATGTAATCTCAATTGCCGATGATCCCAATAATCTTGAACTTCTCGAAAAAAGCAGGCTCAGCATCGGATACAATCCATCAAAGCTAATAAGGGAAAAGGCAGATGTTGTAATTGAAACAAATGACTTTCTGGAGATAATTCCTTATATCATACCATCAAATAAACTTCCACCTGAACTCAGGCAGGAAAGATATAGCTGGAAAAGAGAAATATTCAGAAAAGGGATCCACATTCTTGGGTGCGGGATACCTTTTCTCGCAAGTATCGATAAAGGCATTACAATCATAATCCTGGTTCTAACAACAATTCTTTACATACTTTCGGAGTTTCTCCGAAAAGAAGGTATCAAACTTCTGCTTTTTTCCACCATAACAACAAGGGCTCTGAGGTACAACGAAAAAAGAGGCATCGTACTTGGTCCGGTATTTCTTGCTGCAGGCATTGCTCTTACTCTGGTTCTTTTCAGAAAAGAGATATACTTCCCCGCGATACTTGTTGGATGCATCTCAGATTCAGCTTCTGCACTTATTGGAAAAAAGCTTGGAAGAATTAGAATACCATTTTCTACTATGAGGACATTAGAAGGTTCTGGCGGTTTTTTTATTACAGCCTCTATAATAATATCCTTTTTTTATCCTCTTAAGATCGCCCTACCCGTTGCATTTATAAGCACGATGCTCGAACTTATACCTCTATACAATCTGGATAACCTTCTGATCCCCATAGGAACGGGATTTTTGCTTGTTCTATTCAATACTCCTGCTATGCTATTGCCCTTTCAGTGATATCCCCGGGCAGAACAACTGGATAATAGAACCAATCCAGAATCACCCTGACTCTTATTAACCTTAATCCTCCTTGAATAATTCCTCCCTGCTCTCGGGCCAGTTGTACATAAAATAGCCTGCAACGTAGTAAACAGTTTCTCCCTCATCCGGGGAAAGATACAATCTGTTTGTCTCTTCATCTTTTTCTGTAAAAATAACTGTTAGAGGCTCACGTCCATCTTCAAACCCGAATGTGACTCTATACTTCGCTTTATCTATTCCGGTTTCCTTCCATTTTTCATCGCCCTTCTTAATCGGTTCGAACTTCTCATACTCAGCAGTCAGGATTCCTCTCACCAAATTATCAATTTTGTAATCCTTTTTAAGGGTTTTCATGTTGTCCTTAAACTTCCATGTCTCTCCTTCTTTTACAACAGTGAAATTTATCCCGTCTTTTTCCTCCAGAGTAACCTCATTTACAAGATTTTGTGCAATATCGAATATATGTCTATCTTTCAGATCAAACTTTGTCTTTGCTATACTAGAAACAGTACTATTTTTGACCTTAAATATCATGTTATCAGTGGATCTCGTAGCATAGTAAAACTCTACACCACCTTCTTTTACAGAATTCCCCAGAATGAAAGTATAGCTCCCACCATCCTTTAGTTTAAAGCTCAGAAGAATCCTCGGTTTATCCAGCCCATACTTGGCAAACTCTTTAAGATCTTTTGCCTTTTCTTCGACTACCTCAACAAAACTACCCCACCGCAGTGCACCGGTTAAAATATTGACCCTGGTTGTTGACGCTTTCACGCCATCCGAGAAGTACCACTCATCACCTTTTTTCTCCAGGTGATACATATCGAGTCCAGATATCATTCCTATACCCACTATATCATCCTTCTCATAGGGGCATATTCTCTTATCTCTCAGATCATACAGCGTTTTTTCCAGACCGCTGGCGGTAGTTTTTAAAATGGAATAGATTTTATTCTCACCAAGCACTCTGACAAAAACCCTCTTACGATCGAGACTCTCTATGCCAAAATCAACACCATGAGGTTTATCTTCACCTTCATAGTAAAACCTCAGAGAAAAATTCGGCTCTTTCAACCCATACTCTTCAAGTTTTTCAAGGTCTTCCCTGACCACCTCCTCCCGGCTGCTCTGCTTAATTTTATCTATATACAGCATTATCGCATCCTTATCGCCGGCTGTTTCAACGGGAGATATTATCTTCCACCTGTATTTTTCCTTTTCTTTATTACTCTCTTCAGATGCTTCTTCTTCATTCTTATTTTCATTCGACTCTTCCTTTTCTGTTTTTACCTCTTCTATTTCCTCCCGTACCGCTATAATTGGCTCATCTTTTCCGTACTTCAACTCCAGTTTAACTATATCTTTATCTGATTCTCCAAATAGAAGAGCTTCCTTTTTCTCAATCTCTTCTTTCTCCTTTTTCTTCTTGACCTCGAAATACCAGTATCCACCTATTGCTACCGCAAGAATTACAATAAGGATTATGCTTTTCCTGAAGCCCTTCATAGCGATAATCTCCTTCGAATATTGATGTATACACCGGCGAGAATAATAAGAAGTGGTACAACCACAAGCAGTATCATAAACGCAATTCTTCCCTGCCTGAATGAAAGTGTGAGATACACAGACTCCTGCTGCTTCGGCCTTATCGTTATCATCTCAGTCCTGCCTGCAAGAAAGTTAACAGCATTTAAAAACAGATCTTTATTACCCTGCGTCTGGTACATCGAGTTTGTGATAAAATCAGAATCTCCAATAACAAATATATAGGCTTCGCTCTTACTCTCACCTTCCTCTTTTTTCTCAGGTAGAGTAATCCTGGAATACGCAACAACCGTAACTGGTCCTTTAATATCCTTACCCTCATCGTACTTTACCTTTCCCAATTTTCTCGCTTTCTGGAAATCAACTTCTCCCCAGCTTGCATCGCTCGTTCTTGCAACCTCTCTAGTTGAGATATTTTCGCCAGGATTATCCTTTACAAACACACTCCTTGCGTATCTCAGGAAGGTTACAATCCTGAAATCCTTGGTTACAGGATTGTAGGTGTAATTGCTTACCACTGGCATGAAATAATCACCAGAGAAGACCTTTGCAAGCGGATCTATTATCACATCATTCCTCAGAATAAAACCATACTTATCAAGAAACTTGGTCAGGTTGGGAAAGGAATTTCCCTCTTCATCAGGATCAAGGAGGAAAAATAAGTTTCCACCTTTCTTCAAATAATCCTCAAGAAGCCCAATTTCATATTCCTGGTAATCAGTTTTTGGACCTGCAACTATAAGGACTGAACAATCATCCGGAACCTTCTTCTGCTCCAGAAGGAGTATATCTTCAACTTTATAATTCTCAGCCTCAATCGCCGCTTTTATATTGTCATACCCCTCATTTGAATAATCCTCTATACTTCTTTCACCATGCCCTTTAACAAAATATATCTTTTTCACTTCTATCTGAGATAGCTTTACCAGGGCATTGGTTATACCTTCTTCGTCATTTGTTTTAACCTTTTCCCGCTTACCCTCATACTCTATGTATATATCACCATATTCCTCAACTCCAAACTCCTTCGATAGGCCAGGATTCAGATCTGGATCAACTATTTGAAAATCAAAATCCTTATACAAATATTTATACTCATTAAAAAGTTCAATAATGCTGGTTTTGTCCATCTGTTTGGAATAAAATGCATAGGCTTTAACAGGTCCCTTTAATCTCTCAAGAACCTTAACAGTTTGATCAGAAAGCGAAAATCTCTTTACCTCGGTGAGATCAAATCTCTTGCTATGATTCATCGTAACAAGATATATAACCACCACTATTGCCACTGCAAAAATAACAACAACGGTATTGTTAATTCCGTATCTGAGTCTTCTCTTGGTAAACTTTTTCGTAATCTCATCCCAGAATCTGAGCAGAAATACACCGCCTATCACAACCCCCGCTGCCATGGTAATAATGCTGACGGTTTCAAACTCGTTTTTAATGTAGAAAAATGCCAGGCTAACAACTATCAATATGGGCGAGATTATATATAGATACTTTTCAACATTCTTTTTCATTTTCTATCCCCTCCACCTTTTCGATTCTAAAGCCCTCATCGTAAGAAAAACTGCAATAAAACTCAACAGCACATAATATACAATGTCCTTTGTATCTATAATCCCCTTAACAAAATTATTAAGATGGGAGATAATACTTACCTCAGAAAGTACCTCCGCCATTTTCTTTCCAGAATAAGGATCAATTGCCCAGCTTAAAAACCAGAAACCGAGCAAAACTCCATAGGAAAGAATAACCGCCACAATCTGATTTTCGGAGAGAGCAGATATTAAAATACCAATAGAGAGAAAGGATAATCCCATAAGAAAAAGCCCCAGATATCCCGAAAGGACCGGCCCCCACTCACTATTTTTGGCAAATCCAAATGCCAGAAAAGGTCCCGGCAGTGTAAGCGCCAGCATTAAAACCAGAATTGAAACAGCAGCAATCCATTTGCCCATCACTATCTGAACATCTTTAACCGGATAGGTAAATAAAAGCTCTATTGTCCCAGTTTTCTTTTCTTCAGCAAACAACCTCATCGATATTGGTGGAAGCATCATAAGCAGAATTATACTTATAGAACTGAATGCCGGTGAAAATATTCCTATAATAAGGTCAACACGCTGTGCAAAATATGGATTCTGCATTAGCTGATACGAAAGCTGTGAATAATAAGTCATATTTCGAAAAAATATAAAGCCAAAAACACCAGAAAAAATAACCATTACAACATATGCTATGGGAGTGGTGAAGTAAAACCTTATCTCTCTCTTGTAGATCTCAGCTATATTTCTCATGCCTTTGCACCTCCCTCTTCTTCAGTAACGAGTTTCAAGAACACCTCTTCCAGGCTGTAGGATTTGGACTTCATCTCAAGCAGGTCGAGTCCGCTATTCACAATACTCCTTGCAAGTTCAGGCCTTACCTCAACATCTTTCTCAATATCAATGGTATATACACCATCTGTCTCATATATACCCCTAACACCGTTCACCTTACCGATTGCTTCTTTAACCCTTTCTGGATCACCGGACACCCGGATCTCCACCTGGCGAGATTTCATTAGATTTTCGCCAATCTCTTCAGTTGGGCCAGACGCCACTATCCTTCCATCATTAATAATCACCACCTTTGAACATGTCATTGAAACCTCTGGAAGTATGTGTGTGGAAAGGATTATTGTTCTCTCTCCAGCCATAGACTTTATAAATTGCCTTATCTCATAAATTTGCTTTGGGTCTAGCCCACTGGTTGGCTCATCAAGAACAAGCACAGGAGGATCATTGACAAGGGCCTGGGCTAACGCCACTCTCTGTCGGTATCCTTTTGAAAGCTCCCCGATCCTCTTCTTAACCACATCCTCCAGGGCACATCGCTCTATCATGTAGTCAACCTGAGAACTTAACCTTGATTTTGGGACTCCCTTGATAGCACCAATAAATCTTATATACTCCCTTACCACCATATCGTTATACATCGACGGGTTTTCCGGTACGTAACCAATTCTCCTTTTTGCTTCTATAGGGTTATCAAGGATACTGTAATTCTCAACAAGAACATCCCCATCTGTTGGTGGAAAATATCCAGTAATTATTCTCATGGTCGTTGTTTTACCAGCACCATTTGGCCCAAGGAATCCCAGTATCTCTCCTTTCTGGACATCAAAAGATACATTCTTTACAGCAAGAACCGGACCATAGTATTTTGTAACATTTTGTATACTTATCACTTCTCCCACCCCCGTTTAAAGCAAATTTGCTAATTAACTAATTTAGTTTTTATATTCTCTTTTAGTCAAGGTTAAGTTTCTTTTATACTTGACTGGAAAGCTCATAAGGATAATAGATAACTCTATGGGAAGAAATATTTTTATAATTTCCGTTATTCTCTATTTGTCTTCTCTAATCCTCCTCCTGGCAGACGAAAATGAGTTTGCCGTACAGAGAATAAAACTCGTTGAACAACATATAATTAAGGAAGGGATAAAACAAAAAAGTGTAATAGAAAGCATGCTTCAGGTTCCACGAGAAGAATTCGTTCCTAAAAACCTTAGAAAAATGGCTTACCTAAACAGACCACTACCAATCGGATACGGACAAACCATTTCTCAACCATATATAGTGGCATTAATGACCGAACTCCTCAATGTCGATAAAGATGACAGGGTACTTGAGGTTGGTACAGGCTCGGGTTATCAGGCAGCAATACTATCAAACATCGTTAAAGAGGTTTACACAGTTGAGATTATCGAAGCACTGGCAAAATCGGCAGAAAAAAGGCTCAAAAGGCTCGGTTACAAAAATGTTAAGGTGAAATGGGGTGATGGTTACTATGGATGGGAAGAATATGCACCGTTCGATGCCATAATTGTAACAGCCGCAGCAGGTCACATTCCACCTCCTTTACTTAAGCAATTAAAACCGGGTGGAAGGATGTGTATTCCGGTTGGCCAGGCTTACTTTCCCCAGGTTCTGAAACTGGTCGAAAAAAAAGAGGACGGAAGTGTAATCGTCAAAGATATACTCCCTGTCCTTTTTGTTCCCCTCACAAGGGAAATAAGAACAGAATAATAAAAATCTGGAATCCATGACTTTCTCAATCTTCTTTATCTCCTCAGCCCTTCTCTCATTTGAAATTACTCTCATGAGGATACTTCAAATTGAAGGCTTTGGTAACTTTACCTTTTCAGCGATCACCATTGCACTTATTGGATTTGGAGCTTCAGGAACACTTGCATACATCTTTAGAGATACAGTATTTAAAAAATCTGGATTTACATTTGTCCTATCTTCTGCATTATTTATCCTCTTTCTGGGAGCCGGCTTTTACCTTTCCTGGCTCATTAATTTCGATCCCCTGAGAATAGTATGGGAGGTAAGACAAACTCTCAAACTACTTTTAATTTTCTTTTTCTATTCACTTCCATTCATAGCAGGAGCATTACAGATAGTTTTGGGATTTGGTTTGATTGAGGCTGGAAAAACCTATTTCTCAAATCTAACAGGATCATTCACTGGAATTATCCTCTCAATTGCCTCCATGTACTTTATAGAACCCAAGGGGCTTCTTCTTTTGCCGCTTGTGCTTGGCTCAGTTTCAACTATCATATCGCTGAGCAACTACATAACCGCTAAAGAGAGCAATAAAACCAGTTTAATCTTCCTATCCATCATTTCGATCGGAATTGGATTTTTCCTGTACGACAGGGGAGATATAAGAATAATGGAATACAGACCGTTAAAACTGGTAATGAATCTCCCTGATGTAAAAAAAATCTACAGAAAGCACAGTCCATTCGGTACAATAGATGTTATAAAATCAAGATATATCAGGGTAGTTCACGGTCTTAGCTTAAGATTCGATGGAGCACTTCCAGAACAACTCGGAATATATATTGATGGAGACCTTCTCGCACCATTCGACCTCATAAAAATTCCCGACAGCAAAACCATACCTGTGGGTAATTCACAAATTACCGGGAATAATCATGACATTAATCCATCGGATAGTAGTTTGATTGAAGAGGAATCCCAAAATCAATATCCTGATTACCTGTTGTATCTTCCCCAGGAAGCTCCATACCTCCTGAAATCCAAACCAGAGGTATTTCTCGCAGGTCTTGGTGGTAGAAGTAACATTGAAAGAGCTATTCTCAACAATTCCAGTATGATCACCGTTACCGAGGAAAATCCAATTCTGATAAAAACCATAAAATGGATTGAAGATACTTATAATCTTGGAAGTATTAACAGATACTGCAGAATTATAAACACAACTCCCAGGATATATTTAACAGGAAATACCACAAAATGGGATATAATTGAACTATCCATCCCTGAAACTGCCCTTCATTCTATAAGCGGTATATACTCGAGAAGTTCAGCCTACAACATCACCGTAGAAGCAATAGAGCTCTATCTCAAAAGATTAAAAGATCACGGTATACTTTCCATAACCATTCAGTTAAAGAACCCACCAAGGAAACTTCCCAGATTGGTAAACAACGTAACAACAGCAATGAGAAATATGGGTCTAAATCCAGAAGAATCAATATTTATCATCAGAAGCTGGTCAACAGCCACAATTCTTGCAAAGAATAAACCCTTTAAAGCTCGTGAAATAGAAAAGCTAAAGAATTTTTGCAAAATGAAGTCATTTGACATCGTTTACTATGGTGGGATTAATAAAGAGGAGATCAATAAATATAATATAGTTAAGAATGCAATATATTATAAAACCATCAGTCTCCTCCTTGAAAACCAGGCAAACTTCGAAAAAAGATATATTTTTAATGTAAGTTCTACAACGGACAACAATCCATTCTTTACATTTTTTATAAAACTTTCAAAGCTGGGAGAGTTGTTCAAACAGACTGGTGGACAGTGGCTCTTCATAATTGAAGGTGGCTATCTTGTGATATTTATCACCTTTGTTCTTGTGTGTATTCTCTCTTTTATACTGGTTATTTTTCCCCTTTATTTAAAAAAGATGAAAAAAAACATACAGGAAAAGCGTGTACCAAAAAAAGCGCTTAAGGTTTTTTCATACTATTCAGCTATTGGCCTTGGATATATGTTGATAGAACTCACAATTATTGAAAAGTTCAACCTTTTAATCGTAAATCCTATATTCTCAAGTTCATTTACCATTGCGACACTCCTTTTGTTTTCAGGGCTTGGGGCATACCTGAGTGGAAAAATTTTCAAATATAACGCTTCATTAATCAAATACCGAAATAATGTCAGAATGATACTTTTAATCATCTCCGCATATTTTCTCATACTACTGCTGGCACTATACCTTGGTTATGAAAAGATTATGGTTTTAAAGCCAGTCCTGAAATATATGGTTTGCTTTTCAGCAATAATGCCTCCCGCATTTCTTATGGGAATGCCTTTCCCCTCCTCCATCGAAGTATTAAAACAGGTTAGCTCTGAAATGATACCATGGGGATGGTCAGTAAATGGATATTTCTCGGTTATGGCATCAGCGGGAGCAATCATTGTTATGGTTTCATTTGGAATAACAACCACAGGAATCCTGGCTGCCCTGCTTTACATAGCGGCCATTCCCTTCTTCCCATATTTTCATGAAAGATCATCGTTATTGCTGGCAGAGTAGCTGAAGTAATAATCCACCTGAATGGCTTCTTGATGAAAATCCAGATTGGGCTGGTAACTATAAGGTTAAATACTGGGATGAAGAATGGCAG
>CAZFGQ010000025.1:0-6778 GCA_964518675.1 uncultured Spirochaetota bacterium | reverse complement strand
TTGAATAATCTTGTTGCATTTATTATGGGGGTGTTTGTTTCAAGAACCCAGGATATCTCCCCATTGGTACAGCCCAGTTTCTGGCCTTCAACCAGAGTGTGGTAATACAATGTTATATCAACACCCCTTTTCCTATACTCTGGCTTAATCCCCAGTCCCCACAATCTCAATCCAGTAATTTTCCTAGACCAGTACAGGAGTTTAAACAGTCCAAATGGGAAGAGGCGTCCGTTCATATGTGCCAGAGCTTCGTTCAGGTTTGGAAGGGTTATAGCCCACCCGGCCGGCTTTCCATCAATCTCTGCTATCTGCACAAGCTCCCTTATATATATCTTTTTCAGGCTCTTTACAATATCTCCAAACTCCTCCTCCGTGGGAGGTACAAAACCCCAGTTATCCTTCCACGCTTCCACATAGATATCGATAAGTATCTTGACATCCCTCCAGAAATTCTTTGGATCAAAGAACCTTATTTTAATATTCCTTGTCTTCGCGACCTGTTCGGCAAGCCTGGTAATCCTCGGGTCCATCTCCTGCTGGATTGGCATCCTGAAAGCAAGTACATCCATCTCCTTTTCATACCCTTCATTCTCTATAAGCTTTCGATAGTATGGCAGTGCATGGGCCATCAGAAAAAACGGAGGATATTCAAAACCTTTTATAAGAAGTCCAGGAGAAAGGTTCTCTGTACTCATGGGCATCGGACCGATAATTTTATTTAATCCCTGTTTTCTTGCCCAATCTTCGGCCGCTTTCAACAATGCACTGGCAACCGCCTGGTCATCGATGGACTCAAAAGACATGAAGAAAGCCGTTTTCTCATTATGGTACTCATTGTACAGGTAATTATGCACACCCGTTATACTGCCAACTATTTCACCGTTTTTATAGGCAAGGAAAGAGCGGGTATCTCCATGCTTATAAAAAGGGTTTTTTTTCCTGTTAAACTGTTTTTTTAATTCTATTCTTAAAGGCTCGATGTAACACGGATCATCCTTATAAAGCTTGCCCGGCAGATTGAACATTTTTCTATAATCAGAGTTCGTTCTGACTTCTTTAATCGTAATTCCTGCCATTTCCAATCCCCCCTATTTCATATACGGAATTAGTGTAATTCAATAAAATCAGGTTGTCAAAGTAATAAAACTGCCTCAATATTTAGTAACTCGATGTATTAACCAGCTATCAGGTATTAAAAATGAAAAAAATAATAATCACAGGTGCAAATGGGTTTATCGGATCAAATATTCTTATGTGGTTCGAAAAAACAAAAGACTTAGAGCCCATTGGTATGGTAAGAAAAAAATCAAACCTCACGAGACTGAAAAACTCTAATTCACCCATTCTCACCTACCCTGATACCAGGGATGGTCTTGTGGAGATTCTAAAAGGTGCCGTGGGGATTGTGAATACAGCCGGGAAAGCCTCATACAAGGGCAGGTATGAGGACTTCTATAATTCTAATGTTCAGTTCCCACTTGAACTGATTGATGCTGCTATCAGGGCTGGTGTTGAAAAATTCATACACATCGGCTCTACAGTCATATATGGTTTCAAAGGAAACATAAATACCACCGAGGATAAGAACCCGGAACCCTACAAAAATCCTTATTGTATCACAAAAAAAATCTGTGAAGAGAAACTGCTTGAATATTCTGACAGGATCGAAATCTATATATTCAGACCTGCTACAGTATACGGTCCATGGGATTTCTCTTTTACATTTTCACTTCTCAGTTCACTTGAAAAAGGTCTGAGGTTATTTCCCGGCGGTGGGAAAACCTTAACATCTCCATGCTACGTAAAAAATCTCGCATATGCAACTGAGTGCGCAATTTTTGATAAAGGAAATTCCGGGGCTTATAACATAAGCGATGGAAACGACATGAAATGGATTGATTTTTTAAATCTATTTTCATTTGAACTAAACGTCAGAGCTCCAAAGCTGGGTATCCCTACATTACCGTTACTTTTTATTTTTAAAGTACTGGAATATATTGAAACGTTTACAGGGATAAGGCTTCCGGAGGCAGTAAGTACAGCTCTAATTGCACAGGTCAGTAAAGACTATAGTTTTAGTATTGAAAAGGCCATAAATAAACTCCACTACAAAGCACCTTACTCTACAATCCAGGGTGTCAGGGAGAGTGTGTTATGGTATCTGGAGCAAAAATCTAAAATGCCTTCTCAAGAATCTCCATGAGATTCTCAAATGAGGCTTTTCGGGGAACAGAGTTAATATCTTCAAACCTGACAGCCACCTCAGCAGCCTCGGCAAGGTCATCTTTTTGAAGTCCGAGCTGGCTGAAACTTGTCTCAAGCTCAACACCGAGACTATTCTTAAACTCATTTATCCCCTCAATCACCAGAGAAGCAGCCTCCGTCTCCTCACGGCCCTCTATATCCTTACCCATTACCCTGGCAATTTTCACAAATCTAGGTGCGGCCACAGAAAGGTTGTACTCAACTATATGGGGTAGAAGAATTGAACTGACAACTGATTTACTTATCCTGTTTTTTCCATTCATCCCCATTGAAAGGGCAAATCCAATTCCAAAACCAGTTATAATATTTGAGATAGAGGTAAATAAACCAGCCGTACAGAGTTTCTCCCGCAGGGTAACATCAAGGGGATTTTTAACATATTTTGAAAGATTATAGTATACTGTTTCCACACCCCTTAAGAGAACCGGTTCTACAAGCGGATTCACTTTGAGAGAGATATAACCCTCTATGCAAAGAAGCAGTATATCAAGGGCAAGGTAAACCGAGGTTTTAAGCGGTATCCCCGACATCATACCAGGATCAATTACAAGATAATCCGTCCCCAGGCCACTGAGAGTCAGAACCTTGTTTACCTGATCATAGGCATCGGTAACAAAACCACTGGAGGTCAATGCATAAACTTCACGAAAAACACTTGGCACCTCTACATAAGGAATACGTTTTCCATTACCCTCTTTCCCATGGATATAATCCGAAATCTCCCCTTCATTAGCACATAGAAATGAAACAAATTTTGCTATATTGCAAACTCTCGATCCTCCCAATCCAATAATGACATTTACCCTTGATTTCCTCGCTATGAGAGAAATCTCATCCACAACTTTTGAATCAGCATTCGGAAACACACCATCGTATATAATTGGCTCAATCCCCTTACCCTTTAGCACATTCTCAACTGTTGAAACGAGCCCCGATTGGGTTGTGATATTTTCCGCAACAAGCATAACCCTGTTGCCCAGGGTGCTGACAAAATGTCCCAATCTTGCAAGTGCATCTATTCCAAATTCAATTTTTGTCGGGATGGTAAACTCGAATATACCCATTACATCCCATCCTGTATTCTTCTAAAAAATCCCATTAAGAAATAAAAAAGACGGAGTTCTACTCCGTCTTCCCGATTTACGCCATAGTAGAGTACTGCGAAAAGATCAAAATGTAACATTATATCTATTTAAGCCTTATACCAAATGATTCAGCAACCTTCTCAGCTATTTTCTCCGCTACCTCTTTGGTAAGATACTTATCCGGATCCTCAAGTTTATCCCTAAGCTCTTTTATACGCTCTGGAGTCAGCTCCTTTCTTATATCTGGGGCAGCTTTTACCTTCTCCTCTGCCCTTGCTATTTCAGCCATCTTTTTGGCTTCGGGAGAAAGTTCTACCCTATCCTTTTTATCCGACTTTTTACTCTTTCCTACCTTTATCTCACTTCCAGTTTTAAGGATTTTATTAAGTGGACCAATTCTATCTATTGTCATGGCTATGCTCTCCTTGTTTCATTAACATATATCGGAAAAACTAATGTTATACTTAATAAATTAGGACTTTATAAAACACCTACCTGATATATAATATACCCTTTAATAACATTTTGCAATACTTAAATTTATATACTAACTGGCATTATTTAACAAAACGTTTGTTTTACTCAAGTAATTCAATGAAATAACCAGGCCATCAAAATCTTACAAATATGCATCCTAATCTAAAGGATTTTACATGGCCATCATCCGTATTTAATTTCTGTTATCAACAATAATCGTATACTCTCCTTTAACGCCATCCTGTAAAATGACAGGAAGTATCACACTTAGCCTACCTCTATAAAATCGCTCGAAGGTTTTTGTCAATTCTTTCCCAACACAGGTATATGGATCCCCAAATACCTCTTGCAAATCCTTTAAAAAATTGATCAATCTGTGAGGAGATTCATAGAATACGAATACAGTTTTTATTCCGGAAAGTTCCTCTAATTTCCTTCTTCTCCTTCCCTTTTTTGGTGAAAGAAAACCCACAAACATATAATCATTAAACTGGATACCTGAACCTGCAAGTGCTGTATGGACGGCTGTGGGTCCTGGGACAGGTACAACCTCGTATCCATCCTCTATTGCCAATCTTACAAGCCTCATTCCAGGATCTGAAATACCCGGGGTTCCACCATCAGTTACATACCCTACATCCTTCCCATTGCTCATCTGTTCCAGAACAGATGAATACCTTTTCTCAGAGCTGTATGAATGGAGACTCACAAGAGGTTTTTTAATTTCATAGCGATTAAGTAATTTAACAGTAACTCTAGTATCCTCACATGCAATAATATCCACACTCTTCAGTACTTTAACTGCCCGGAATGTAATATCATCAAGATTCCCTATTGGAGTGGCAACTATATAAAGTTTTCCCCTTTCATTCATTCTCATACTTTGCAAATATCATCCTTCCCGCGGGGGTCTGCAATACACTTGTTACATTCACAGTGATCTCCTCACCCACAAACTTTTTGCCCGAATCAACAACAACCATTGTTCCATCATCCAGATATCCAATACCCTGTCCTGGATCTTTTCCCTCTTTTATCACCACGATCTTTAATTTCTCACCCGGTAAGACTATCGGCTTGAGAGCATTAGCAAGATGATTGATATTCAGTACAGGTACACCCTGAAGCTCAGCAACCTTATGAAGATTGAAATCATTAGTGATTATTTTCCCATCTATTGTTTTCGCAAGCTTAACAAGTTTGGAATCAACATCATGGATCTCTGGAAAGTCCTGGTCAGTAATTCTGAGAAGTGTCTCCCTGTGACGTTTCAATCTGTTCAGAACATCAAGCCCACGTCTCCCTCTTGATCTTTTAACAGAATCCGCAGAATCTGCTATCTGCTGGAGCTCATCAAGTACAAACTTCGGTACCACAAGAACACCTTCAATAAACTTTGTATCAATTATATCAGCAATTCTTCCATCAATAATAACACTCGTATCGAGAATTTTTGGAGACTCCAGGGGTATTCCTTTTGGAGTTGCCCTCGGAATAAAACCAAATCCAAGCTCCAGCTGCGATATAAGGGATATCCCGAGATAGATCATGATAAAATAAACCAGCAGCCTGATAAAAGGGGTTATGTTCAGTCCAAAAGATCTCAGGATTGCATTTATTCCTGCCCCAAGGATTAGCCCTGCAACAAACCCTTTGAACATCTTCGTAACGCTTTCTTTCGAAAATCTTTTAACGTAATACTCAAAAAAAACTGCACCCCCTGAGATAACGGCCATTAAAATTGTATACCTGACCATATTTTCTGTGCGAAAACCAAATAAAAATCCAATTGCTGAGGCTATTACAACAAACAAAATTCTTACAAGCAAGATAAATCCCCCAATATTTTTAATTTATACAAATTACAGACAGTAAAGCGATCAATGTTTAAAAAATACCCGGTTGCTTCATTGAGGCTTTTCATATCTCTTCTAAAAGATTAGAGCTTTGCTGAAAACTGGCAAGGGCTAATTAACGGTTTAATTTGATGAGGAAAGGAAATCCAATTAACATAATATATTATATGAGACCAATAAATAACTACTCTTGCTCCAAGCCACTTTCAAGCGCCTCTGCAACCAGATTCTGTACCTCCTCCTTATCCATATTGGTAGCATAAGCAATCTCATCAACGAGAAGTCTGTAGGCATTTTCGTAAAGCTTTTTTTCCATAATTGACAGTTCTTTAACTCTATTCCTGTGGAAAAGATTTCTTACAACCTCTGCTATTTCAATTAAAGATCCACTCTTCATCTTTTCAAAGTTCTGCTGATATCTCGTCTTCCAGTCGTCCTCAAGATCTGGAGAGCTGTTTTTAAGAATTTCCAGGGCTTTCTCCACATCATCATTCGCCACTACCAATCTCAATCCAAGTTCTTCTGATTTGTCCACAGGTATCATAACAGTCATATCAGAAATTGCAAGTTTTATTACATAGTATGATCTTCGTTTCCCAAGTACATCCTTATCCTCTATACTATTTATCACCCCCACTCCATGAAGTGGATAAACGACTTTTGTTCCTACCTTATACATCTCAACTCCTTAAATATTAATTAGATTAATACCGGCCTAGTATGACATACTTCCAGACATAAATAAAACTAATACATTTTTATTATGAACCCTTGCAGAATAACCCGAAGTGATGTATATTCGAAAAGTGCTTAGATGGTACATGAAATGATTCATTCTAACAGGGATCCAGTAATATTTTGAAGATGAGTTGCTTGAATACAAGCTTATAAAATAATATACACTTAATTGACAACTAAGTCAATATTACCTTTCAAATACGATCTCAACATTTTACTGGTTTCCCTTACACTCTAATTCTCTGACTTTAGATTATTGGTTACCCAGTGTATTTACTAAAAAACATCACCTTAATGGGATTTTTAATTATATAAAAGCCCTTAAGACGAACTTCGAGTTTTTATAATAAAACGAAA
>CAZFGQ010000024.1:0-35358 GCA_964518675.1 uncultured Spirochaetota bacterium | reverse complement strand
ACTACTTTACCTTGAGAAATCACCCTATACCTGAGGAGAGATTCAAACCCGGTAAGTTCTTGGAGTTATTTTTATCCGTTAGCAAAAGATAAAGTTTACTATGCCGGAGGAGGGATTCGAACCCTCATGGGGAAAATCCCCGCTGGATTTTGAGTCCAGTGCGTCTACCAATTCCACCACTCCGGCGATTATCTCAGCAATTTAAAATATAATACCATTAAATTAATTTTAACAAAGAATTTTTCGATTCTAGATAAAATACATATATGTAACACCTCGTTAAAATGCATCAATCCTGTGTTCTTTGAATAAACTCTCGCATAGTCACTGCGGATTTCACGGTTTTTCATCCATTATACACCTTGAAAATGCAACCTATAAAATTTGACCTGACTTGTAATAAAATATTACTATAAACAGATACCAGGGAAAATGCTGAGTCTCACAAAATACTAGAAGAGTAGACTAAAAATTTATAGTGCTGGCGAACTTCAAACAATTTAAATTAATACTGCTTGATTTCTTTATATATTCTCAACAATATACATTTCATCATTAATACTTGAGGTTCGCATTAACCAATTAAAATTAAAGTTCGCTTTACAAATATACTGTGAGAGGCATCTTACATGGCAAACGGATACTACCCATTTGATCAAATTGAGAAAAAATGGCAAAAAATCTGGGAGGAGAAAAAACCTTTCAGGGCTGAAAAAGATCCGAATAAAAGAAAATTCTACTGTCTCGAAATGTTTCCCTATCCTTCGGGAAATATCCACATGGGGCATGTAAGAAATTATTCAATTGGTGATGTACTGGCAAGATTCAAGAGGATGAAAGGATTCAACGTACTGCATCCCATCGGATGGGATTCTTTCGGGCTGCCCGCCGAAAATGCGGCCATCGAAAGAGGAATACATCCTGCAAAATGGACCACATCCAATATCCAGAACATGAAAACCCAGTTAAAGAGGCTTGGATTCAGCTATGACTGGGATAGAGAGATAGCAACTTACAAACCCGATTATTACAAATGGAATCAGTGGATTTTTCTCAAGATGTATGAGCGCGGACTTGCCTACAAAAAAGAGGCCGCCGTAAACTTCTGTCCGAGCTGTAATACGGTACTCGCTAACGAACAGGTTGAGGATGGGAGATGCTGGAGGTGTGGAACCAAAGTAATACAGAAAAACCTGTCCCAGTGGTTCCTGAAAATTACCGAGTACACCGAGGAGCTCCTTGAATCTTTGAAATCGCTGGACGGCTGGCCCGAACGGGTTAAGTTGATGCAGAAAAACTGGATTGGGAAGAGCGAGGGTGTACTTGTAAACTTTAAACTTGATCACATGGATTTCCCGATTTTTACAACAAGGCCAGATACAATCTACGGTGTAACCTTCATGGCCATTGCACCTGAACATCCCCTTGTTGATACCATAATAGAAAAATCAGGTGATAAAAAAGATGTACTCAAAGAGTTTGTGGAAAGGGTAAAATCTGAGGACAAGATAAAAAGAACAAGTGAGGACTACGAAAAAGAAGGAATAGATACAGGACTTTTCATTACCAATCCACTCAATAATGAGAAGGTTCCTCTCTATATAGCAAACTTCGTTTTAATGGAATACGGAACAGGTGCGATCATGGGTGTTCCCGGTCACGATCAGAGGGATTTTGAGTTTGCAAAAAAATACGGGATTCCAATTAAGGTTGTAATCCAGAATAAAGAAGGTAATCTTGACCCCCAAACCATGAAAGAAGCCTACGTAGAAGATGGTATTAATGTCAATTCAGGACCATTCTCAGGACTTCCCAATAGAAAAGTAATAGAAGAAATTGGAAAATACATAGAGGAAAAAGGACTGGGCAGGAGAACTGTAAATTATCGGTTAAAAGACTGGCTTATATCCAGGCAGAGGTACTGGGGCACACCCATACCCATAGTCTACTGCAACAAATGCGGGATAGTACCAGTACCTGAAGATGATCTCCCTGTAATCCTACCTGAAGACGTTGAGTTTACCGGTAAGGATAACCCGCTGAAAACCAACAGGGAATTTTTGAAAACAAATTGTCCCCGATGTGGTTCAGAGGCCACAAGAGAAACGGATACCATGGATACATTTGTCGACTCTTCATGGTACTTTGCCAGATACTGCAGTCCTAAAGAAAATAAACTCCCATTTAACCCGGAAGATACAGATTACTGGATGAATGTAGACCAGTACATAGGTGGGATTGAACACGCAATACTCCACCTTCTGTATTCCAGGTTTTTCAACAGATTTCTCAGAGACATAGGACTGATGAACTGCGATGAGCCCTTTCAGAATCTGCTGACGCAGGGAATGGTTACAAAAGAAACATACTGGTGTCCCAACCATGGATACCTGATGCCAAAAGAGGTAAAGGAGGGCAGAATCTGCTTCAATTGCGGGACTGAGGTAACAATCGGCAGAGTAGAAAAGATGTCTAAATCCAAGAAAAATATAGTAGATCCCGGAGAAATTATAGAGAAATACGGAGCAGATACAGCAAGGTTATTCATTCTTTTTGCCTCTCCGCCCGAAAAAGATCTAGAATGGTCAGAAAGTGGCGTTGAAGGCTGTTTCAGATTTCTAAACAGGCTTTATAAACTTTTTCAGGGAGAGGCAGAAAACTTTAATTCACTGGGGGATGCACTTGAAACTTACGAGAAAAAGTTAAAAGACAACTACTCACCAACCGGAATAGAAAAAAAGATTATAATCAACCTCAACAAAACAATCAAAAAGGTTACGGAAGATATAGAAAAGAGATTCCATCTAAATACAGCAATAGCAGCAATTATGGAGTTTCTAAACTTTCTCACCTCAACTATTACAGCCCAAACAGATAGGAAATCACCTGAAGGACATGCCTATCTGATTTCTCTCAAGAAAATAATAGTTTTACTGTCTCCATTTGTTCCACACATTTGTGAGGAACTTTGGGAAAAAGCAGGTTTTCCGGGTTATGCATCAACTCAACAATGGCCAATCTTCGATCCAAGGTACCTTGAGGAAGACAGAATCACTATTGTTGTCCAGGTAAACGGAAAACTAAGATCCAGAATAGAGGCTGAAAGAGATATAAGTGATGAAGATTTAAAGGAACTTGCCCTGAAAGATGAGAGAGTGCTTCAACATTTAAAGGGAAAAGAGCTTAAAAAAGCTATTGTTGTCAAAAACAAACTCATTAATCTTGTAGTAAAATAATCCAAAAACCATATTTAGGAGAGATCAATGGGCATTATAGTAGCAAAATTTGGTGGAACATCCCTTGCTGATAGCAGTCAAATGAAAAAGGTCAAAAAAATAGTTGAGGAAGATAAGAGAAGAAGGTATATAGTGCCATCAGCACCAGGGAAGAGAAACAGCGACGATAGAAAGATCACAGACCTTCTATATTTATGCCACGCCCATGTCCAGCAGAACATACCATTTGAAGATGTATATAAATTAATAAGAGAAAGGTATACACAGATAGTAGCGGATCTTGGCCTTACTATTGATATAGAAAAATACCTAGAGGAAGTAAAAAATGAAACTTCCAAAGGGGCAAGTGCGGATTATACAGCAAGCAGAGGAGAATACCTCAACGGCTTAATTCTGGCAGAATACCTTGGTTACGAGTTTATAGACCCCTTTGATATAATATACTTCAACCAGCTTGGTAAACTCGACGAAGAGAAAACGAAAAAGGCTATAGAAGACAGAGTTCTTAAAACAGAAAGGGCCGTTATCCCTGGTTTTTACGGCCAGGATTACAATGGGAACGTAAAGACTTTTCCCCGGGGAGGGTCCGATATAACAGGAGCAGTTATTGCATGGGGAGTCGGAGCAGAGCTTTACGAAAACTGGACGGACGTTTCAGGGTTATTGATGGCGGATCCAAATATCGTAAACAATCCAAAACCCATAGATACAATCACATATCGAGAGCTCAGAGAGCTTGCCTACATGGGAGCAAAAGTGCTTCACGATGAAGCAATATTCCCCGTGAAACGGGCAGGTATACCTGTAAGAATTAAGAATACAAATAAACCCGAAGACCCCGGTACCATTATAGTCAAGGATGCAGACCCTATAACGCATAAAGGAGAGATAACAGGCATTGCAGGAAAGAAAAATTTTACAGTAATAGCCATAGAAAAAGCTTTTATGAACTCAGAGATTGGCTTCGGGAGAAGGCTTCTTTCGGTACTGGAAACAAATGGAATATCATTCGAGCACATGCCATCGGGAATAGATACCATTTCTCTCGTAATTGCAGATAGCTACCTTGAAGGCAAACTTGAAAAGGTACTGAGAGAAATAAAAATGGAGTGCGAACCCGACTCGGTAGAAGTATATCCCAACATGGCATTGATAGCCACTGTTGGAAGAGGAATGGCCTATACCCCTGGGATAGCCGGGAGGTTATTCAGTGCACTTGGCAAAAATAACATAAATGTAAGAATGATTGATCAGGGATCGAGCGAGATAAACATAATTGTTGGTGTTGAGACCGAAGATTTTGAAGCAGCGATAAGGGCAATATACGAGGAATTTGTCAGGTAGAAGGCTCAAATCTGTGATCCGAACTATAAGAAATGTTAAAAGCGAATATTGAGTTTTTATAAAGTTACACCTTTACCTCCCCAGGGATAAGCTTCCTGGCAAACAGAAGGTATCCTGTGTGTGCAACCATTCTGTCGACAGGCCTAACCCTGTCTGGATTCAGTTTATACTCTCTCAGAAGTATCTCAAGCACTTCAATGGTAAAAAAGTTTGTTGACTCAAGTTTCTTTAGTAAATGAGATATCTGATTGGCCGTTGGAACCAGTATCCCAAGATTGCCACCCGGCTTCAGAGCATCATATACACGTTCGATTACCCGCCAGGGCTCCTTAACATCAACGAAAAATGCATCCAGATCCCTCTCATCGATCCCATCCTCCATATCCTTTTTTTTGAGCACAACATTATCAAACTCTGCTGAAGTGAGAAGATTTTTCTCTATTAGCCTGTAAAACCTATCCTCTTTCTCATATGTATATACCTGCCCCTCTTTTCCCACCGCTCTGGAAAATATAGAGGTAAGGGATCCTGAGCCACCCCCACCCTCTCCCACCCTTTTGCCGGGGGAAACGTCAAGCCTGAGAAGTATATAACCCGCCTCTTTTGGATACACAATTTGTGTCTTTCTCTCAAGTCCATACATTATATAATCGTATATGGAACATGGGAAAATAAAGTATCTTTTCTTATTTACGATGAAAGACGACCCTGGTGTTAACTCCAGTATTTTTTTCGATGAGATCCTTCCATCAGGCAGATTTATTATATCCTTCTGATCCACATTCACAACACGTCTGAACCGTTTGCCGTCTGTAATTAAGAATGTCCTGCTAAGTCCCCTCTGCATTTTTTATAAGCTCCTTTATCGTACATATAAAACACTTATCCGATAGTATTGTTTTGTAGCCACATTCCGGACAGTAGTGAGCCACTTCTGGTGTTTCTCTCTCCTCAATATTGGGAAGTAATTTATCTACAAATCCAAAATAAAATACCCCTTTTACGCTTGGAAATTTATCCTGAAGTTCGTCCATAATCCTTTTGTAAAAATGTGTTGTTGGATGTTTCACATATGGACATTTTGCCTCAACGTATCTTATACCTCTGACCTCTGAGTATGCTTTCATCTCCTCATCGGTAATCCTTATAATGGGTTTAACTTTCTTAACAAGTCCTTTTTCTGCTTCGAGGACAGGTTTCTGCTTCTTGAGGTAGTTTATATGCCAGTAAAGGATGTTGCCAAGTAGAAAAGCCGTCTCATCATCAAGATTATGGGCAGTTGCAAGAACATCACCTCCCAGTTCACCAGCAATCCTGTTCAGGTTGTACCTTTTAAAGCTCCCACAGAGTGAACATGGAGATTTCCTCGTGTATCTCAATGCCGTTTTAAACTCAAATCCCATGAGTTCTTCAAACTTGAATACTCTCAACTCAGCATTTGCATTCCTGGCAAAATCCCTCACACATTGTTCGGATATATCTGAATATTCCCCAAAACCATTATTAATATGTACCGCCGTAACCCTGTATCCCAGATCAAGAAGTATCCTCCAGGTACCGAGACTATCTTTTCCACCTGAAACTGCAAGAATAATTTTATCTGATTCACTAAACATTCTATACTTTTTAACAACCCTTAGAACCTGTCTGTGTATATGTTCAATAAAATGTTTTTCGCAAAATGCGGCATTATGCCTGCTAATCTTTATGGTCGCCGTCCCCCCACAAACTGTGCATTTCATCATCCCCTCCGAATATTTTCACAATGGATACACAAATACCGATCACGATGTTTTTGTAACCATCTTTCCAACAGCATATGCGCCAAAATGATAGATTCCATTCGCCTCCAGGAAAACCCCAACAACCAGTATAATAAACAGCGACCAATCAACCGGCTGAAAAGCAAGAACCCTCCATAAACATATGGCAATCGTTAAAACTCCAGAGACAATCATGGCCTTGATCCCATCAATCTTGAGCCATTTCTTAACCGCCTGGGTTATTGGCACAACAATCGAAGCAAGAGAGATAATCTCCAGAGCAATCCTGGGTGTAATCATCATTTTTTCCCCTTTCTTTTTATTATATTTTATACCAGTTTCCTGAAAAACATGGCCTCACGAAAAATATCCACCTCAAAATTACCATTTATTATTATACCGGTAATTTCAGTCTTCACGATACACCAGAACTCTCGCCTGCTCAAGTATATTTTTCATTTCAACAGGTGAATACCTTGATGCATAGAGTAAATAATCAGATGTGCTGCCCGTGAGCCTACCAGCCGGTGGGAAAAAATCATGAAGTATTCTTTTAAAATCCTCATACGATAGATAATTACTCCCGTCTTTGTTAATTTCAGAGTTAGTTTCAGAAAAGAAACCCTCCAATCTCCCATTGCTGTTTTTATATTCAAAATCATAATATAAAGAGAAAGGACCCGGTTTCCTTATTTCACTTATCCCGTACTTCCTGTAATCCCTTTCTATTAAACTCCCGGAAAGCAGTGCAAATTGTGAAACTCCGGCTGTCATTATGTATTTCCTGTGCTTTTCCAGAAACTCTAACGTTCTTTTAATTCCATTTTCAGTATCTCCCGGAAAGCCATGAATCAGGTGAATATTTATATGTATTCCAGCCTCTGATAGACACCTGAGAATCTCCGAGAAATACTCCGGTTCAGTTCCCTTCCCCATCCTCTCAAGAGTTGATTTATAACAGCTTTCCATCCCAAAACTCACTACCCTGCATCCGGATTTATATAGAAGATCTGCAAGTACCGGATCTGCGAAGTTTTTCTCCATTCTCAGATCAACGTAATACCTTACATCAATGCCATTTTTTACAATGTTTTCTGCAAGTTCCCTCATATAAGCTGGGTCAACCGTATCAACAGAAAAAAAATAATACTTGATGCCTCTCTTTACCTCCTGTTCCACCATCAGTGATATTACCTCAGAAACTGGCATCCTTCTATACGGTGCCCCCGGAAATCCATATGCACAGAAAACACACTTCTTCCAGTAGCATCCTCTGGTAATATCAAGTGGGAATACATCAAATGGTAACGGATATTCCGTCACTCTGAATATTGAATATTCAGGCCTGGTATTCAAATCAAAAAACCCACTGGTTGTATTTATAAAATCAATAAATTCATTTAGATTAAAATCCGCCTTATCTGAGTTTACGGATTTCTCCCCACCATGTGATTCTTCATCAGATAATTTTTCATCCCATTTTTTAAACAGGTAATCCCCATCGCCCTTTCCAATTGCATCAACAATTCCACCAAAATACTCTCTCAATCCCCAGGAAAGCACACTGGCACATGGTCCCCCAAGTATAATCTTAATCTCCGGATTCTCGTTTTTTAACAGATAGGCAAGAGTCAGAGACGGAATTAACTGTGAGGTATATATAACCGATATAAACACCGCAGAATACTCTAAATAAAGCTTGACTCTGCAACTAAAAAAATCAAAATAAGGATTGTTCTCTTTATCCCTTAACGCCAGTTTTATATTCTCTGGATCCTCAGGTCTGTAGATTAGCTTTGCAGAGGTATATCCTATTTCAGTTTTCCCGTAAAGTGCAGAAAAACAGTGTAGTGCCTTAAGAATATTTCCATAAGCTCTGATATACTCAGTTATATTAAAAAACTTCTCTGGTGATTTTAAAATCGACTTCGCTTCTACAATATTCTCTTTTAATCTTTGACTGAACAGATACGCAGAATGGATATTTTTTATTTGCTCCGTAGCTTCACTGCTGGAAAGGTTCTTTTTATATAACTTTTTATAATTTTCTATCTGATCTTCAAAAAACTTCTTTAACCTTTTATCCCCTGCCCTGAGAAGAACCCAGTTTATAAACCTCAGATTATCATCCGTAAACTCAAAATCTATCTTATAATCTGAAATAACGGATGCTATCCTCGCTTGGGAGATAGGCGGAATTGTTGGATCTGCGGAAGGTGGATAAACAAATAAACCTCTCATCACACCTCTTCAACTTCCAGATCAAATGCCTCCGCCATAATTCCAATCTCTTCTTTCCTATGACCCGTTATGAGCAGATTATGATGGGAATAGAAAGATTTCATTATTCTGTATCCGTTCTGAACTCTTATTACTGCACCGTTCCTACAATCAGAACCAGGATACTGAACATAGCCCTCCAGTTCTCCTTCGACTACCTGAATCTTTTCCATTCCTGGATGAAGTTTTGCAAGTGTAAGAGGACCCTCTGGAAGTCTGGCATCAATAGCAATCGCGTTTGGATTCACAATCTCCAGAACCCGGGGCCTGAGAACCCATGATGAGGAAAAAGAAACCGGTACTATTCCAAGGTAACCGCAATGAGCTACAAGCATATGATTTTCAGGTTCTTCAACGTCGGGGAATTTATCTATCTTCTCGTGTTTCAGTGCCGCCATGCCCATAAGAAATGGATAGATATTACTCATCATTATTGGCGCTTGTGTGGTCTTATGTATCAAATATTTGGTTAAAAGAGACATTGTATCGGCCTCACAGGCCCACATAAGCCCTTTCTCCTCATAGAGGAGATTCCATGCAAGACAGGGAGTGGTATCTGAATAAAACGATTCATTCAGGCAATTAATACCAATTCCCGCAATACTATCATCTCCTTCTATCTCTTTTGTAATAGCAAGATAAATCTTAATGGCACTCAGAAGAGCTCTTTCATCAAGGCCTTCCGTTTTAATACTAATTGAGTTTAGCTTATCTTTTGCCTCATCATCGGAAATACTTTTAGCCGCCTCACCAAGTTTTTTAAAGCTTCTCTTTTCTATTGTAATACCAAATTTTTCCTTCATGAGATTCGTGCACGCATCTTCCCACCAGTAAAAACGTTTAAAAATCGAAGCCTGCATCCCCTCGCCGGGATTATCCTGAAATACGAGAAATTTCTGTTCTGGCATGATCCTCTTCAAAGCAAGTGAGCGGCAGATTATTCTTGTAAGCTCCACATTATACGGCGTAAAAGGTTTTATACCTTGAGATTTCAAAAAACTGACAATTTCCCAATCCCACATATTTACTGTTCCGAATTCAGACGTGGCTATAATGATCGGCATCTTGAACTTCCTGAATTTCTGGACTTCTTTAAACGCCTTTCCAACAAGCTTCGGAAAAATAACACCATCAGCATCTGGAACTCTGCTTCCAAGCTCAACTGGTTCAAGAAACTCTGCCTCATCCTTCAGCAACTCTTTCAAGTTCCCAAAAACCCTGTCAAACTCATCATCCCTTTCATCCTCAAAATAAACAGGAACGAGCCTCGCTTTCATTCTATTACCTCCGTCTGGTTTTTTTCCTCTTTCAAAAACTTACTTCAACGTGTAAAACAAAATATTTATTTTAAGATTGTTTTAGCTTGAAAAATATTTGATTATATTAAATAATTCTACAAGAAAATAATATTTTATTCTACATTAAAATAACGAAATTTTATTAAAGGATGAACCATTATGGAAAATAAAGGAAACTTTTTACTTCAGCTGAGAGGACTGCTTCCCTCTCTCAATCCAGCAATAAGAAAAATCGGAGAATATATTCTGAACAATCCAGAAAAAATCAAACACCTGAGGATAAAGGATCTGGCAAAAGAATGTGGGGTTGCTGAATCAACCATCACGAGGTTTGTAAGAATTATAAACCTTGAGAGCTTCCAACAGCTCAAAATCATTCTTGCAGAACTCACTTCAGAGGAAGCTCATGGGAAAATTGAGCTTGTATATGATGAGGTTGAAAAGGAAGATTCTATTGAACAAATAGCAGACAAAATTCTATCGATAAATATAAAAGCTCTGAGAGATACGAGAAACCTTATAGATGTCAGAGAAATAGAAAGGGCAATAGAGGCTATTGATAAAGCTGAAAATATAGACATTTACGGAGCTGGAGGATCTTTTGTAGCTGCAGAAAACGCCAGAATGCGTCTTTACCGAATCGGGAAAAGATGCATAATTTACAACGATCCAAACCAACAGGCAGTTTCAGCATCCCTTCTAACCGAAAAGGATGTGGCAATTGGTATTTCAAACTCAGGAAGAACAATATCCACAATTAATGCACTTAAAAAGGCAAAGGAGAGCGGGGCAACAACCATATGCATTACCAACTATAACCAGACCCCCCTTACCCGATACGCTGATATAAAACTCTTTACCTCCACCCAGGATTCAGCATTTTTTCAGGAGTCCATGGTATCACGAGTTGCCCAAATTTTCATTCTGGACATAATCTATGCGGGTCTTGCAATCAAAAACTTTGAACAATCCATCAATAGAATCGAAAAATCCTCCAATGCCTTGAGAGATGTGTTATTAACTTAGGAGATTTTCACCAACCTTATGGAATTTTTATGCCGTAGATCTCTATTTTAGAATCAAGGGTTTTTCTTGTAATGGAGAGAGATTCTGCGGTCTTTGATTTGTTAAAGTTATTTATCTTAAGAAAATGTTGTATAATTCTTTTCTCATAATACGAGATTATATCAGCCATTGCACCTTTCAGTGATGAAATTCCTCCGTAATCCAAAGCGGGTTCTTTATCCCTAGGTATAAACAGGTTACTTTTCTTTAACTCTTCAAGTGTTATCATTTCATTATCACTCAATAGCACTGTCTGGTTTATTACATTTTCAAGTTCCCGAACATTCCCAGGCCAGTTGTGAGCCAAAAGGGCTCCATAAGCATCCCGGTCAAGATCCCTCACCTTTTTATTGTACCTCTTATTATACTTTTCGATAAAATGCCGGGTTAATAGAGGAATGTCATCTTTCCTCTCTCTTAATGGTGGGATATTAAAAGAAACAACATTAATCCTGTAGTAGAGATCCTCCCTGAATTTTCCCTGGGAAATTAAATCAATAAGACTTCTATTTGTAGCAGCTATTATTCTAACATCCACATCAATCCTTCTTGTTCCTCCAAGTCGTTCAAAACCGCTCTCCTCCATTACTCTGAGAAGCTTTGCCTGAATTTCAATTGACATATCTCCTATCTCATCAAGGAAAAGGGTTCCACCGTGGGCGATCTCAAACTTGCCTATCTTTCTCTCAAATGCCCCCGTGAAAGCTCCCTTCTCATGTCCGAACAACTCACTCAGAAGAAGCTCCTCAGAAAGGGCTGCACAATTAATCGCGACAAACTTTCCATCTTTTCTAGGGCCTGTATGGTGAATATACCTGGCAAGCACTTCCTTTCCCGTACCTGTTTCACCAGTTATAAGAACTGTAACAGGCTTATCCTTTATTCGATCAACTTTTTTCAGCAGCTCTTTCAACTGATCATTTTTGGTTATAAAATCCCAGGTTGCATATCTGCTCAGTATCTCATTTTTCAGATACACATTCTCTGACTTCAGAAACCGTATCTCAATATTTTTTACTATACTGTCAAAAAGCTTCTGGTTATCAATTGGCTTAACAATATAATCTGCTGCTCCTTCTTTCATTGATGCTACTGCAGTATCTATACTTCCGTACCCTGTAACTACAACTATGACCATATCAGGCTCAATCCTCTTGAGTACTCTTATCAAATCTATTCCATCTTTGCTTCCTTTTAACTTTATATCAACTATAGCAGCATCTATTTTTTTATTATTCAGAAGGGAGACAGCTGATGAAAAGTCGGGTTTTGAATAGGTATTAAACCCTTTTTTACTGAAAAAAGTGGTTAACCCATGCCTTATACCTTCTTCATCATCAACAATCAGAATAGAAAGGCTCTTATCAGGTATAGCGTTCATTGCTTTTTAATCCTAAAAAATATTATCACTCACATTGAATAGAACCTATAGCAGGGCTGGAACAGATACTTTTATTAAAGTCCCTTTATTTTCAGCACTTTTTATTGTGATACTACCACCATATTTTTTAACTATACCATACACTATGGAAAGCCCAAGTCCTGTACCCTCCCCATTTTGCTTTGTTGTAAAAAATGGATCAAATATTTTTGAAATATGCTCGGAAGGGATTCCCCTTCCATTATCCTGAACAACTATATTTATCATCTTATTATCTTCATCCTGCCAGCTCTTCACCAGAATCACGCCTTTCTTTTCAATTGCCTGCATACTATTTGTCATAAGATTTATAACAACCTGCTTTAGCTCATCACCACTGATTTTTGCCATCGGAAGATCCTCTGCAAGGTGGGAAGTAATTACTATCTGTTTATGATTTCTCATGGCATACTTCATCATTCCTACAACCTGGAGGATAACCTCATTCACATCCGTTTCAGCCGAAGGATGTGGATTCACAGAAGAAAATGTCAGAAGTTCCTGGATTATCTTTGCAATCCTCCTTGTCTCCTGTTCAATATATTTGAGAGAAATCCTTCTGCTTTCTTCTCTTTCGTCATCAAGAAGGTTTTGAACGTTGGTCATAATTGAACCAAGCGGATTATTTATCTCATGAGCAACCCCAGCTGATAACATACTCAACGATGATAGCTTCTCGGCATGAAATATTTTTTCTTCCAGTTCTACTTTTTTACTTATATCCTCAAATACCAGTATACACCCAGACACAGGATTATGATTTTTCTGTGTACTGCTCAAAGGGTATAATTTAACTTCATATAACTTTGTCTCTCGTGAACCCTTAATTCTTGAAATACTTTTTTTCTTACCCGAAACAATCTCCTTTATGTCCTTAAGGATAACATCATCCACAAGCTCACAGGGAAGTTTCATAATACTATTTCCCAATAAATCTTTTTCTCGATAACCAAAAGAAGTCAAAAAGAACCTGTTCACTTTTTTTATAAAAAAATCTGTATCAACTATTATGATACCGGCATGAATTGAATGTATTATCTTTTCATTGTACTCATTCAATATCATTATTTCATTAATGTACTTCTCCATCATTTTCTTATCTTCACCGAGCTTCTCGGCCATCTCATTGAAGCCCTCAAACAGTTTTGATATCTCATTCTTTCCCTTTATCCGCACATTTATATCGTATCTACCATTTTTTATATTGTACATAGCATTCAACAGGGCCTTTATTGGATTTGTTATATTCTTTGAGAAAAAAAGACTCAGAATAATTGTCAGAAATGCCACATTTAGAGTAACATACAATGCTGTTTTCTTTATAAGGTTGAGTCTTTCAATATAGGGCTGATTGGAAAGGAAAGTAACAAGATAAAGTATTTGAGGAGATGAATTTTTACCCACGGCAATATTTTCAAGCATCTGGCTTGCAATATTATAGTAGCTCCGATTAATCTCTACATTATAAAACTCCCCATATGCTGTATCGATACTTGTTACAGATATGGAGGGTTTAATCTCCGCATCTTCAAAAGAACCAAATATAAAATCATTATTTATAAAGAATGCAGCGTAGGAACTCTGGTTCAGAGTGAGATGTTTACAGAATTCTTTATTCATCATCTTAATCAGGAAAAACTCGATATATCCCCCATCCTTTTTTTCAAATCTTACAACACCTATCATTGCAAGATTATCCTTGAGTCTGTTAATCTCAATATATGGATGAAGTCTGGAACTTTTAAAATCTGATACATCACTCAACGACAGAGTGCTAAGACCAAGAGAAAGTATATTATAGAGATCTTTTTCTGTGTCTCTCATAACAACATAGTCAATCCCAGAGCGAATGAAGGTAGAATATAGATGTCCCATAATTACTCTCTTTGCAAAAGGCGAATAATTCCTGACCCCTCTTAGTATAACTTCATCTTCTTTGAGGAATATCAGTTTTTTCCAGATATTCCTTTTCCACGAGTTATAATTTTCATATACTATTGCCGCTTCAATGCCCAGTTCGTTCCTTGCATTATCCACGTAATTCTTTTCCACAATATTCGTTATTATCGAGATGGAAAGTACCGCTTCAAGGAGGATTAAACTTATAAAAAACAGAAGGGTTTTTGTAAAAATTTTCATTTGTTATAGGTAAACCTTAACAAAAACTTACTTTTTATCAACAGTCTCTGCTCCAACAATTAAACCTACCACCTCATCTGGATCAGTTTCACTTGTCATTCTCTCGGCAATCTTTAAACCCCTCCTCATTATAACAAGCCTGTCAGCAACGGAGAATACATCGTGAAGCTGGTGGCTGATAATGATAATACCGAGTCCCTGGTTTTTCAGGAGTCTTACCAGATCAAGAACCTTTTTCTGTTCAGCAATTCCCAGAGCGGCTGTGGGTTCATCCATTATGAGAAATTTGGCATCCCAGTAGATTGAACGAGATATTGCCACAGCCTGCCGCTGACCACCTGAAAGCATTCTGATTTTATTCTTAAGAGATGGGATTTCTATCTCAAGACTTTCCAGGACTTTTCTGGATTCTTCCAGCATATAATCGTGATCCAGAACCTTTATAAAACCAAGAATCCTCTTCAATTTTTCCCTTCCCAGGAAGATATTTGAGTAAACATTGAGATTCTCAGCAAGTGCCAGGTCCTGATAGATCGTTTCAATCCCCAGAGAGATAGCATCCATAGGATTTTCAATGTGGACTTTTTTCCCCTGGAAATATATTGTTCCTCCATCAGGATGATATACTCCCGAGATCATCTTTATAAGAGTTGATTTGCCCGCTCCATTATCTCCCAGCAATCCTACAACCTCCCCCTCATTTACACCCATACTCACATTATTTACAGCTACCAATCCACCAAACCTCTTCGTAAGGTTTTTAACCTCCAAAAGATAACCCATTTATCACTCTCCTCCATAGATGAGTTCTGGAAAAAATTGATCAATAAGAACTGCAAATATAAGGATTACACCCACTGCGATGTATTTATCAAAGGTTGAAACACCCATTATCCTCAACCCAGTTTCAAGTACAGCAAGTATAAGACATCCAAGGATGGTCCCACCAACTGTTCCGGTGCCACCGTAAAGGCTTGCCCCACCAATTACAACTGCAACAATTGAATCCAGGAGAAATCCTGCACCTGCATCGGCTTTACCGGTAACATACTTTAACATATACACTATCCCTGCCAGTGATGCAAGAAAAGAGGATATCATATATATTACTGTAAGATGATTCTTAACGTTTATCCCCGCCCTTATAGCCGCATCTATATTCCCGCCGATAGCATAAGTATGCTGACCAAATCGGGTTTTCTTCAGGATGTATCCAAATATGAAAATAAAAAAGAAAGAAAGTACAACCACATTTGGGATTATTTCCAGTAGAGGCTCTCCTCTACCAACAACCGGTTTAGAGAAAAATGATATAAGTTTCCCAGGCACAATGTATATAAAATACCCGTTACCTATGGCGTTGGCAAGATAAGGCAAATTTTTAGCAGGCACACCTTTTATCAGCAGCTCTGAGACACCATAGGTAACCGAGAGCATTGAAAAAGTGGCAATAAAAGATGGGACATTAAGCCTTGAAACAAGTACTCCGTTGATAAATCCGGGTATTAAACCTATAAGTAAAGTGGCGATAATACCTGTAATGATGCTGTATCCCTGACTCATTCCCGCATTTGCAAGAGCAACAATGATTTTCGCCGATACAATGCTGGCAAATCCCATTACAAAGCCCACTGAAAGATCTATTCCACCGGTTATAATTACAAAAGTTTCTGCTGTTGCCAGCAAGAATATAGCCGTTCCAAAAAAGAATACAATCTGAATACCCCTGAGCGTTAAAAATCCTCTTGTTGAAGTTGAAAACCAGATTGATTCCAGCACAAGAAAAATTAACGGCCAGTACCTTCCCAAAAACACAAACATTTTCTTCACCGGGGATTCAGTAAGGCGCTGGTTCGATAAAACCATTCAATAAACTCCTTTCATCCAACTGATCACATAAAATGAAAAACCTCACAAAGAGTTCTTCACCAAACCCACAAGATTATACAGAGCAAAGGTAAAGATCATCTGAAATAAGAGTTTAAAAATGAGAAATCAGACAAAACATTTATAACAAAACTTAAAATAAATCGGGAAAAAGCTGGTCAATCACAACGGCAACTATCAGAATCATTCCAACTGCTATAAATCTGTAGAACGGTTCAATTCCAGAAATCTGGAGTCCATTCTCAAGAAGCTTCAGAAGTATAACACCAACTGCAGAACCAATTATAGATCCCTTACCACCCATAAGGCTTGCACCACCAATTACAACAGCTGCAATTGCAAATAGCTCGTACATCGAGCTAAAAGGAGTAAAGTTACCTATACCTGTTTGAAAAATATTGAAAACACCGGCAAGTCCTGCAAGAAAAGACGAAAGTACATAAATCTTAACGAGATGCTTTTTAATATTAATACCTGACCTGATTGCCGCATCCTTGCCACCACCAATCGCATAGGTATGCTGACCGAACTTTGTATTCCGCAGGATATGCCATAGTATAAATAATACAGAGAGTGAAAAAACCAGCGAGGTGGGAAATATCCGTACAAGTTCCCTTATCTCCGTATCCAGGATACCAGGCGGTTTGCGAAAGAACGAAACAGCCCTGTGTGGTAATATATAGATAAAATATGCATTTCCCAGTTCTACCAGACTTGGCGGTAGAAATGATATCGGGAAACCCTTGCACATCTTTAGTGTAATTCCATTGGAGATCCCCCACATACCAAGTGTTGCAATAAATGGTGGCACCTTATAGCGGGCAATTAAAATCCCATTGACCAATCCAGGAATAAAAGCCACTAAAAGTCCCGCAGCACTACCCAGAAATACACTCGTTCCGTCAGAAATACCCCCTTCATACATCACCTGCATTACCTTAGCTGAAAGGACAGAGGAAAGTCCCATTACAAAACCAACAGACAGGTCAATTCCACCGGTAATAATGACGAAAGTTTCTGCAGAGGCCAGAAGGAGGAAAGCAGTTGCAAGGTGCACTATATTTTGAAAATTAGCAAGTTTAAAAAATCCCTCACCGGTAAAGCTAAAAATAATTATAAGAAACAAAATAAAAATTATAGCCCAGTTCTTAGCTAGATACTCAATAGGCCTGTATCCGCCATTTGTGCTGTTCACTGTACTTATTTCAGAAGCTCTCACCACCATAACTCCCGGAAACATTTTGTATGAAAGAGTCTTACGCCCACGATTAATAATTGAATAATGAATAGTAATAATACCAGAACTCAGGAATAAAAACCACCATTTTATAATCTGATTAATTTATATATCCGGTTCACTTTCTTTAAAAAGTTCAACACACCGAGGATCTAAAATGTATTCCAACCATTAAGACAAATATAAAAAGAGGGACTCCATGAATTAGATGAGATCTTTTTCAAAGAGTCCCTCAAAATACCTCTTTTTCATTTATCTTCTGTAAATGTACTGTTGCATATCAGGATCATTTACATTTTCTCTTGTAAAAAACTCAAAACCAGGTATAACCTTTTTGGGTACTTCAGCACCTTCAACAAAATATTTGTACCCCCACTCAACAGCAAGAGATCCGATTTCGGCTGGTTTCTGGGCAAGTACCAGGTCAACTTTCCCTTCTTTCAGAGCATTTATAAGATCCTCCGTTGCATCCCAAGATGCAATTTTAACAGCACCTGTGAGACCGGCTTGAACTACTGCCTGATATGCACCCTGGGCACTGTAGAGGTTTGTTCCAAAAACACCTACTATATCCGGATGTGCCTGCAGTGCTGCCAGTGTTTGCTCCTGGGCCTTCTGCTGAACATCAAGATTATAATCCACTCCTACAACCTCCATGTTTGGAAACTCGGCTATTCCCTCTTTAAATCCCTTTACTCTTCCCATAACTGATGAAACATCAGGGTTGGTGGTATTGATATAAACCTTACCCTTCTCACCAAGCATTTTTGCAAGATGCTCGGCTACTCTCTTTCCGCCAAGCTCATTATCAGTCCCAATGTATGCAAGAGGAAACGAATATTCAGAAGGCTTTGAATAGTCACCATCACCAAGAAAGGTATCAACGGTGATAATCTCTATTCCCTGATCGTAAAATTTCTTAAGAGGTGAGATGAGAGCATCTACCGAGGTAGGTGCAATCATTATCAGGTCAATACCCCCTCTTGCAACGGTAGCCTCAAGAATCGGAACCTGAGCTTCAGGTCCCCAGGACTTCGGGAACTCTGCAACAATTAAATTTACACCAAGTTCCTTGGCCTTTTCCTTCATTCCTCTTTCCATCGTATAGTAAAAAGGATCAGCAATACCTGGTATGAATGCAAAGGTAAGCTCTTCTTTCCCTTTTTCCTCTTTTGCCTTCTTACCTGCTGCAAATAGAGGAACGCTGATGGCAAAAACAAGCAGTAAAGCGGTTACCAAAAAAAGATACTTCTTCATATAAACCCCCTTAAAGATTTGATTTTTGTGAATCAGGAATTGCAACAGATATATTCCTGCAGAATCCATGCCAAAAAGACTTTAACAGAACAAAAAAAATAAAATTATTTTTAATTACCTGAAAAATATAGAGTTAGAGCTTGAAAAATAAAAGATATGGCTGGAAAATCTATTATGATTGAAATAACTTATGTATACTCATGTATCCAGACAATGTATAGCACACTAAACAATGCATTTATAGTACAATTCAAAACATTATTTCTAATCACAACGCTATTCAGAATCCAGGGACTTCTCCATAATTATTACTTCGCCATATTTCTCATTTACCTCATTTTTCACAGGAATAAATCCATTTCTTTTATAAAAACCATAAGCTGTGATACTGGAGGCAAGGCTTAGTTTTGAATAACCGCATTGTTTCGCATATCTCTCAATAAATTTCAGCAACTTTTTTCCTAACCCTTTTTTCTGCCAGGATGGTTTAACAAATAGACCAAAAACAGTAGATTCTTTAAGACCAATGGTTCCAACAATACCTACGGCATTACTAACAGCAACAAATATGGAGCAACTCTCACCGGTTTGACGAATGGAATCTTCACTGTATTTTGATTTCAGGTTTTTGATAATTTCGGGTGAATAATCCCTGCTATTTGAAATACTCAATGTCTCTTTAATCAGTTCCGCAATAGCAGCCGCATCTTCCTCTTCAAACTTACGTATTACAATACTTTCTTTTCTCATTTTGCAGCTCTAATTATTGACTTAAATTAAATAACCATTATTGAAAATCCAGTTTAGACAAAAAACTATAGTGGAATTAAAATAAAAAATGCTAAAAAAATCAAAAGCTTTCGTCCTTGCATTTTCATGGATATAATAAGAGGGTTTAAATAAAGTGGGATAAGCCTAATTTATAAAGCCAGAAAATAGAATGCGGTTAGTTCTCATTATCCAAAACTTCAATAATCACTCATAACAATTAGTTCTTTTACCTATTCCTCAGGAAGTCCTGGTATACAAAAGTATAATCTTAAAGATAGATTTAATTAGTATCAGAAAAAGAATATCAAAATGATGAGGAATTATAAATGGATTATGAATATCTAAGTACAAAATCTATCGATTTTTTTATAACACCATCTATAATGTCAAGTTTTACTGGTTCTGGCAGTCGAAAAGGAATTCCATCCTTTTCTCTTCGAAGCCTTAAGGGAAGTTCAAGGCTAATCGGAATATCTTTGGGTATAATTGAAGATAAAATCTTTTTATAATCCAATAGGCCTTCATCAATGCCTGGAAAAACCCATATATTATTTAATTTTTTAACATTTTTTAAATGAAAATGTATACATA
The DNA here is from genome assembly GCA_964518675.1 of uncultured Spirochaetota bacterium. Taxonomy (GTDB): domain Bacteria; phylum Spirochaetota; class B62-G9; order B62-G9; family CAZFGQ01; genus CAZFGQ01. The sequence goes on along the minus strand of CAZFGQ010000024.1, from coordinate 15,070 downwards.
TTGGCAATACTTTTAAAACATCATCTTCTGGAATTATCAAACCACCACTATGTGTAATAGTATTGGCAAAATCATAATTGACCCGAATATATGAAGAACCAATCCTATTCAACAGATTAAAAGCTTCAAAACCATTATTCATAATATTTTCTACTCCATCTCCCGGATTTTCTAACCCAATAAGTATATTATATCTTTCAGCATACCGTATAATCTCATCAATATTTTTATAAAAAAAACTTCCCTCCTCATTTAATGCCGCATTTGTGATTATTATCTTTGCTCCAATTTGAGAAGCAAATTCTATTCTTCTAAGCATTTTTTTTAAAGCATCTGCTGTACCCAAACTTATGTGTGCTGAAACTACATAACACTGAAGATCAAAGTCCCGTAATAACTTTTTTATTCTATACGCATTTTTTAAAGAAAAAAGATCTTCATTAAAATCCTCTATGTAACCTTTAATAAATGCAAGCTCAACATATTTGATCCCAATATCCACTAAATGTTTAAAGACAATTTCTAATGGATATCCATCATAGGCAACTGTACTGACAGAAATTATCCTGTTCATTTTACGAATTAAAACCTTCCAGAAATAGGAAGAGGATGAACAATGAACCAATTACTTATTGTCATTTAATATTTTTTGATTTATACGATTTTTAGAATCAAGGATATGCTCGTACATAAGTCTCTCAGCTAATTCAGGCTTTCTATCCCTTATAGCATTATAAAGAGCAATATGCTCTTCCATACTCTGCTCGGGCTCTTTAAGCAATCCTTGAATATTACTGATAATTATTATGTTAAATGAAGAAATAATCCTATACAAAAGAGAGTTTCTGCTCATCTCCATTATTTTCATATGGAATACATAATCTTTTTCTGATAAAAGTTTGCTAGCTTTTTGTTTGACAGCACTTATAAAAGAGTCTAATATCGCCTTTAATTGACCAATCTCCTTATCAACAGCATTCTTTGTTGCTTCATATGCACCCAATGGCTCCAGTCTCAGTCTTATATCGTACAACTCTACAAATTCTTTTTTTGAAAGCTTTTTTACGTATGCCCCTTTTCTTGGAATTATTTCAATTAACATTTCCTTCTCTAGTTTTGAAAAAGCCGACAGAATTGGAGTCCTGGAAACTCCCAACATACGAGAAAGCTTTTCCTGATTTAATTTCTCGCCAGACTTTAATTCATTTTTTAAAATCATTTCTTTTAATGTTTGATATACTTTTTCTGAAATATGAATATGATCAATTTTATATTTTTTACTCATATTTTCCCCGATTTAAAAAATAATATTCAAAAAATTAAAGTATAACCTATTTAACAATATTCATTAATATCCAAATTTTTTAGAAAAAAATCAATTTTTTATTGACTTAAAAACAGACTTAGTATAAAATATTTTGTATACAAAATCAAGTATATTTTATACAATATAAATTAACTATATATCTCCTTATTCCAAAAATAAAGAACTGAAAAATGGCAAAATACAGCATAATAACTCCATTCCTTGGAAAGACAAAAGATCGATTTCATGAGTACAACACAGAAAAGACACTTGAGGAAAAATTCAAAATTGTTCAATCCATCAAATATGTAGACGGCGTGGAAGTTGTATATCCTTATGAAATTAAGGATCCAGACGAACTAAAAACCCTTTTAAAAAAATACAATCTTAAAATATCAGCAATAAACGTCAACGTTAAAGCAGAACCTGAATTTCGAGATGGTGGATTAACATCAATTAATAAAAACGTTAGAAAAAAAGCAGTTCAATTTATTAAAGAAGCCAAAGATTTCGCAAAAACCGTAGGCGCTGATAAAGTAACTTGCTGTCCACTTGGCGACGGATATGAGTTCAATTTCCATTGTAATTATATAGAAATGTGGAAATACCTTATTGAAACAATAGGAGAAGCAGGAGATTATCTACAAGAAATACCTCTGTTTATAGAATACAAACCAAGTGAAACCAGAGCAAAATGCTTCCTTGATACAGCAGCAAAAACATTATGTCTCCTGAATGAGATTGGCAACAAATCTCTGGGAATAACAATTGATTTTGGACACTCAATATGGGCGGGTGAAAATCCTGCTGAAGCTTTATGTTTGGTGCACCATAGTGGCTATCCTTATTACATCCATATAAATGATAATGATCGCAGATGGGACTGGGACTTTATTGTAGCAACAAGAAACTTTATTGATTATGTCGAATTCATTTTTTACCTAGAAGAATTTGGCTACAAAGATTATTACACCTCAGACACCTCCCCCACACGCTGGGATATAGTAGAAACTTTTGAAGCGAATGCAAGAATAACTGAAGAAATTATCAAAATGTTAAAAACTATCGATAAAGAGCAATTCAAAAAGCTCATTCAAACAAGAGATTATATAAAAACACTAAAGTTTATAGAGCGTAACATTTTATCCTTAACAAAATAAAAAAATTTTAAGGAGGAGTCAGTATGAAAACAAAACTATTAATTGTACTCACCTGTTTATTTCTCATGGTAGGAACGTTGGTTTTTGCTGCGGGCAGCGCTGAGAAATACCCCTCAAGGGACATAACAGATGTAGTGGTATGGGGGGCAGGTGGTGGTACAGACACTTGTAATAGGATTGTTGCTGCAGAGATGGCAAAAATTCTTGGCGTTAATATCAACGTGATCAATAAGCCAGGTGGTGTAGGAGGCTCTGTGGGCATGAATTATGTATATTCCCAGCCACATGATGGTTATACAATATGTGGTCTCTCCGAGTCATGTGTTACTGCAGGAGTTCAGGGTGGTTGGGATAAAAGAATGGATGTATGGGATTTCTTCATAATCGCTGGTTCACCAGACGTTGTTTCTGTAACTCCTGATACTCCCTATCAGACACTTCAAGATTTACTAGAAGCAGCAAAAGCAAATCCAGGCGAAATAAAAGCTGGTGCAAGTGCTGCCGGATCCATACATCATCTCAACCTTTTGGCGCTTGAAAAAGGTAGCGGAGCAAAGTTCAACTTTATTCCATATCCGGGTTCAGCTCCCTGTCAGACTGCTGCCATGACAGGTGAAGTGAGCGTAGTTGTAACTTCAATTGCTGAACAGCAGCAACTTTTAAGAAGCGGAAAACTCAGAGCCCTTGCAGTCTTAGTTCCAGAACCTTTTACTATAGAAGGTGTAGGAGAAGTACCCTCTGCCCTTCAAATGTATCCTGAATTAAAAAGGTATCTCCCCATTACACAGGCAATTGGTATGGCAGTACCTGCAGATACACCTGAGAGCAGGAAAAAAATACTCGAAGATGCATTTAAAAAAGCTTTAGAAACAGATGCTGTAAAAAAGTGGGCTAAAGATAATTACTACAATATAAATGGTAAGACAGGAAAGGCAGCGAAAAAGGAGTTTAATAAGCTTGAATCTCTATTTGCCTGGACTCTATGGGAGCTTGAAGCAGCAAAAGTTAATCCTGAAAAATTGGGGATTCCTAAACCTGAATAAAAAATAAATGTAAGAATAAAATCTAATATGGAGAGGGATAACATTAGATGTAATATAAATATCCATCCCTCTCCATATTTGTATAACTTGTAAAAAGAGAGTTTTGTATCATGTATGAAGAAAAACAGTTAAGGAAAGCAGATTTTATAACCAGCATTTTACTCATCATATTTGGCATCTGGGAAATATGGATGTCCACAAAAATGCCAATGAAGGCAACATATGGGGGTGTTCAAAATATCTGGTATGTTTCTCCCGCCCTTTTCCCACTAGCAATTGGTGGAGCTATTTTAATCCTGAGTATTGTATTGCTTATCCATTCTATAAAAGTTGCCGGAGCAAAATCTGTCTTCAAAGCTCAGGGATTAAAAATTAAGTTTACTGAAAAAAGCTTAAGATTCTGGGTGATGATCCTGCTATTTTTTTCTTTCATATACCTTTACATACCACACATTGACTTTTACCTAAGCATCTTATTCTTTCTTTCGGTATTCATAACAATCTTCTATTTCGATGACAAAAGATTGATGATAAAAATATCAAGTTATTATCTAATCGTAACAATCATATTTTTGATTATCTATATTTTCAATCTGGATAAAAAATTAAATCATACGTTTAATTATTTCACTGACCTTCTGATGTTGATTTTCACCATAATTTTTATTCTATACACAAGAATACTCATAGGAGAAAATAAAGCACTAAAAGAAAAATTCAGGCTAGGAATGCTCGTTTCATTTTTGACTCCACTGGTGTTGTGTCCCGTTTTTAAGTATCTGTTACTGGTTCCATTACCTAAAGAAGGGGGCATAATCCAATTATTCAACTATATAAGATATGTTTTACTTTAACTAACACATTTCAACTTTCATTAAAACGGGTAAAACTATGAATATACTTGGTCAATTTACAATGTTTTTTCATCAACTTATGGGTCTTGTCAGTAACCCACTAACTTTCGCCATACTGTTTCCCTCAGTGGTTATGGGAATAATATTTGGTGCTATGCCAGGATTAACAGCCACTTTAGGTGTTGCACTATTAACCACCATAACATATGGAATGAACACAGGGATGGCTATGATTTCACTACTGGCCATTTATGTGGGAGCGGTATACGGTGGTTCTTATGCATCTATTTTAATCAATATTCCAGGTACTGCCGCTGCTGCTGCAACGGCACTTGATGGCTATCCACTGGCGCTAAAAGGAGAAGGAGGAAGAGCCCTTGGACTTACAACTACTGCTTCCGCAATTGGTACCATGATCGGTATGTTATTTATTCTTGCTCTTTCACCATTAATTTCAGCATTAGCATTACAGTTTACCTCGTTTGAGTTTTTCCTTCTAGCCTTCTTCGGCATTCTTATAAGCGGTACTTTAACCACCCCTGATCTTGTTATCAAGGGATGGATAGCTGGATTTATAGGATTATTCCTTTCTACGGTTGGAAGAGATCGTCTTCAATTCTATCCCAGATTCACATTTGGAATATCTGAGCTAGACAGTGGAATCGATGTTGTCCCTGTATTAATTGGTGCATTTGGTATTCCTCAAATAATTCAGGTATTGAAAGACAAAATTACAGTTGGGAAAACAACCGAGTTCAAAAGAGTATTGCCTGAACTTAAAACCATAATCAAGCACATTCCTGATATTGTCCGTTCTGCCTTAATCGGGGTTGGAATAGGAGCAGTCCCCGGGATTGGAGAAGATATAGCGGCATGGGTTTCATATGGAGTTGCAAAAAATTCATCAAAACACCCAGAAAGATTCGGAAAAGGCGAATATGTAGCAGTAATCTCTACAGAAACAGCAAACAACGCCTGTATAGGAGGAGCTCAAATACCATTATACAATCTTGGAATTCCTGGGAGCCCTCCAGCAGCTATGCTTCTTGGCGCTCTATTGATTCACGGCATACAACCCGGTCCATTAATCACATTTGACCATCCAACTTTCATTCCTCAGGTTGTGGCAATTCTCTTTTTATCTGCAATTGCAATGTGGATCACGGGAATGATTCTTGTAAAGCAGGTTATTAAAATTCTACGAATACCTCCTCCTGTTTTTATGCCCATTATAGCCGTTCTATGTGTAATTGGTTCATACTCCTTAGGAGCAAGAATATTTAATCTTTTCCTAATGCTCCCAGTAGGAATAATTGCATATTTCCTCACAGAAATGGGATATCCAATTGCTCCTTTGGTAATAGGAGTTATTCTTGGCCCCATGGCTGATGAAAACCTTAGAAGAGCTCTCATGGTTTCCAAAGGAAGTTTCTTACCAATATTTACAAGGCCGGTATCCTTAATTTTATTTCTTGCAATCCTACTCATGATTTTAAGTCAGACAAGAATATATAAAAAATTAAAAGAATACATTATACTCCATTTATTCAACAAGAAACAAAAATGAACTATAGAAGACTAGGAAGATCGGGTCTAAAAGTTTCAACAATAATTCTGGGCACAATGAATTTCGGGGATGCAACCCCTAAAGAAGAAGCCGTTAAAATAATAGATGCTGCCCTGGACGAAGGTATCAATTGTATCGATTGTGCTGATATATATGCTGGAGGCAAAAGTGAAGAAATAGTAGGAGAAGCTCTAAAAAGAGGGGCAAAAAGAGACAAGGTATTAATAACCACCAAAGTATTCTGGAAAACCGGTGATAATCCAAATGACGGAGGAAATACAAAGCACCACATAATAGAAGAATGTAATAGGAGTTTAAAGCGATTAAAAACAGATTATATTGATATCTACTTTTTACATAGAACAGATTTTAATGTTCCACAAGAAGAATCACTTGAGGCTTTAGATCTACTAGTTAAACAAGGTAAAGTTCGTTATATTGGGTGTTCAACCCATCCTGTATGGCGTATAGTAGAAGCTTTCTGGATCGCAGAACTACACAATTTAACAAAATTTGTATGTGAAGAACCACCTTACAACCTACTTGAAAGAAGAATAGAAAATGAACTTATACCTGCATGTAAAACATATGATCTGGGCATAATCACATGGTCTCCCTTAGCGCAAGGTCTTCTTGCAGGTAACTACCAAAACATAGAAAATCTTCCAGAGGGAAGCCGTGCTACTAGAAGCCCGGTTTACAGAGAAAGGATTACAAAAGAAGGCATTAAAATAAGTAGGAAATTTGCTGAATTCTCAAAAAAGATTGGCATAACTCCTGCCCAATTTGCAGTTTCATGGGTACTTCACCAGGAAGGTATTACAGGAACTATTATAGGCCCGAGAACATTGTATCAATTTAAAGAGCTCATTAAAGCTTCGGATATTAAGCTTGGCAAAAGAGAGCTGAATTATTGTGACAAACTTGTACCTCCAGGACAATTCGTTTCTAATCACTTTAATACTTCACTATGGATGAAATAAAGGGTGAAAACTATAAGGTAAAATCTTATAAAGGGGAAGAAAAGATGGGGAATGAAGATTTAATGATCTGTGTTGCTCCATTTCCAGGGGAGAAGCAGGAGGAGAAGTTCCCGGGGAAAATGGACGTAGCCCAGGAAGTAATTGATTCGTATAATGCGGGTGCATCAGTGGCACATCTCCATGTAAGAGATGAGGAGGGGCTTCAGACAAATGACCTAACACTTTTCAAACAACAGATAAAAAAAATAAAAAGCTCATGCAATATTATCATTGAAGGATCTACCGGAGGAGCTCCTGAACATACCCTTGAGCAGCGGTGTGTTTCTTTTCTTGTGCCAGAGGTAGAAATGGGTTCCCTCAATGTAGGTTCTATAAATATGTTTGAAGATGTATATAAAAATCCAATTAACGATATGAGATTTTATGCTCGGGAGTTAAAAAAGCATAATCTAAAACCATTAATTTTCATCTTTGATCTTTCCCACTTTTCAGGAGTTGAGCGGCTAGAGAAAGAGGGACTTATATCACCTCCATATGTATTTGGATTTGTATTTGATATACCGGACGCTCTGCCGTATAAAGATAAATATCTTAAAATTTTCCTTGATGAGATGCCATCTGACAGCGTGTGGTTTTTGGTAAGACATCATGCAAAGGGAGCAAAGGATTTTGAAAAAGCATTTGAGCTTGGAGGCCATGTAAGGGTTGGTTATGAAGACGGACCCTTTCTATCAGATGGCAGCAGGGCCGGGTCAAATGCTCACCTGGTGGAGGAGGTTGCCAAGTTCGCAGAAAAGGCTGGAAGGAAAGTGGTTGATCCGGATAGAGCGAGAGAGATTATGAAAATTTATAAAAAGTTATAAATAACCACTAAAAAGGAGGTTTATTTCCCTCAATCCAATTTATTTCATTCATCCAAAACTAATTAGTCAGAGGAGCTAATATGAATCAGATAATAGCAGTTAACACATTAGCATATCACGGATATGAACTTGCAGAAGTTTTCGAAAATATATCAAAATCCGGAGCAAAATATGTAGAACCGGTTTTCATAAAAACTTACTACCATGAATTAACAGAAGAGTCGTTTTCACTATCGAATGCAAAAGAAATAAAAAATCTTATTAATAATGCAGGATTAACAGTACATGCAATAGCTGCACACATGGACCTGGGACTTGAGAACTCATCGGAAATGTTCCTGAGGAGAATGGATTTTGGAAAAGAGATAGGAGCCAGCATAATAAACACAAACGCAACGGTTAAACAGAACGAGAAGGTATTTTACACAAACATCGAAAAAATATCCAAATATGCAGAAGACATTGATATATATGTAGGTCTTGAAAATCCAGGTGCTGGAGAAAATAACATTTTTGGTAATGGAGAAGAAGGAGTCGAACTGATTAAAAGGATCGGATCAGAGAGAATAAAGATTAATTATGATTTTGCCAATGCCTATATGTACTCAAAGGCCATGATAAAGCCAGAAGATGATTTCAAAGAAGCTCTTCCATATACAATACATTTTCACTTAAAGGATGTGGTGAAGTACAAAGATGGTTTTTACCTGACAAAAATCGGAGCAGGTATTATTAACTACGAAGCTATATTTGGGGAACTTAAAAATCTAGATATAAACATACCTATGAGTATAGAGCTTCCACTCAGGTTTAAATGGGATCTTAAATATAATTTTATTTCCGATAAATTAAACGCTCCTTTACCGATAACGCAAATCAACAGTATAATCTCTGACTCATTAGAGTATATCAACAGAATGCTTATAAAATCTTAAAATATCAATTGATTTACTCCACCGACAAAGTCAATTCTGATGGTTAAACCGGTTTGCCAGATTTAAAAAAGGCAGTGATGGCAAGAAATATACCAAAACCTATAATAACAACGCTGCAAAATCCCAATAGGATAATATAAAACCTCTGATTTATTCGCCTTCTGCCAAGATACACAAGCGTAGAAACCAAAGCATACCACAGAAGATCACCTGTTTCATGACCTACATAAAAACTTGTAAGGGACTGCCAGTTTGTCAGGGAAATTCTGTACTGCAACATAAATCCAAAACCAACAGTAGCCCACCATATCCACCAGTATGGGTTACTCATTGAAACAAGAGCTCCACCCAAGATCGGATTCGATATTCTGAGTATAGATTTTGAATCTGATTTTTTGTCGGATCTTTCACCTGAGGTTGATAATTCTGACCTCCCGGTATAGTCACCCTTCAACATCTCAGCGTTGAAAGATTCATCACAATCTCTATCTTTCTGTTGATTATCTCCTTTTGAAATGGAGGAGACCTTCACGGTATAAATCCGAGTATTGCAATCTGAACTAAAAGGGGTTTTATAGTTTCTTTTTATTATTTTTATAACAATATCCATCCCCATATAGATCAAAAATGCACCACCAGCGGTACCTATCGCCTTTACAACTATATGATTTGTCAAGATTACGGAAAAGCCCATTAAAATACCCACAATAATAATCATCTCAATAAGTGCATGACCGAGAATCACCCAAAAACCAACAAGGTATCCTCTTTTTGACGTTTCAAGAGTTTTTATAATGGTATATGTGAGGAGAGGTCCTGGTACCAGTGCACCACTTAGTGCAACTATCATAGAAAAAACAAAAATTACAATAAGAATAGTAAACATTTAGAATATCTGCTCCATTAATGCGTGAGGTTTCAGTCACTTAATGTCATAATATATAAAAGAGATAAGATCATCCTCAGTTTCCTTAAGCTTACCAGGAGAGAAGTCTTTTTTTAACCCTCTGGCCAATTCTCTCGCAGTAAAAAGGTAGCTATGATAGTAACTTTTTCTTTCTCCTGGGCCCTCTTCTTTTACACCGGAAATGCTCATAGCTTCATCTATTCCAAATCCATCAATTCCAGATGGAGATTCACTATCTTCAAAATCTCTATGCTTCCATGTCCCAGTATGAAGATCAAAAAAATAGAGAGGTAAAAAGTACTGCCCATTTTCTGCGATGAAAGAAATAGCATCGAGTATAAACTCAACCTCATCATCGGTCATCAGGTAATGGAGACTTATTCTTGCCCACCCTGGTTTCAGGCCAGCAAAACCATCCTGGATCAATCTTCGATATTTCATTGATTTATCATAATCAATATGAAGTAAACGATGGCCATAAGGACCAGCACAAGAACATCCAGCTCTTGCCTGTATTCCAAAAAGATCATTCAGTAACCTAACAATGAACCTGGGATGAAGATACCCATCCCCAACTGCAATATTGAACGAAATAATCCCTATCCTCCTGGATGGATCAGGATTTCCCAGTATTTCTATATGAGGTATTTCAGAAAGATAGTTTATAGCTCTGGAGGTTAACTCATACTCTCTCTCTTCTATCTTATCTACACCAAGTTTTTCTTTTAATTCCATCGCAAGAGCTGCTTTCATCATCTGAAGTATTCCAGGAGTCCCGGGCTTCTCCCGCACTTCAATATCTCTGCTGTACAGCTGGGTTGTAAAACCCACGTAATCTACCGTTCCTCCACCGCTACACGTGGGTGGAAGGTCAGTCCTGTATAACTTTTCATGGAGTATCAGAATACCACAACTCCCAGGGCCACCAAGAAACTTATGAGGTGAAAAAAATATGGCATCGAAATAAGAATCCCTATCATGACATACATCGATATCTATATACGGAGCAGAGGCTGAAAAATCAAAAAATGCATATGCACCATAATTATGGAGGATTCTCGCAATTTCATACACTGGAGACTTAATCCCGGTAACATTAGAACATGCAGAGAAAGATCCAATTTTAATTCTATCATCACCACTGTATCTATTGAGTTTCTTTTCAAGATCAATCAGATCTATGAGACCATTACTATTAAGCTCAACCTCAATTACTTCGCAGAACCCTTCACGCCATGTTAGTTCATTTGAATGATGTTCATAGGGGCCAACAAATACAACAGGACGTTTTGAATTTATATAATCCAACATTTTGTCTCTTTCATCTTCAAGACCTTTAAAATAATCATTAATCAATTTTTTAATATTTTCCCGAAGAACCGGAGGTATATAGATACCTAGGATTTTTTGCAACCTGTGTATGGCACCTGTGGACCCATAACCCTCCTGTATAATCTTATAGTGTTCGCCAGCGTTCACCAGACGTTTTATTGTTTGTTCAGCCTTTTTAAGCAACTTTGTGGTGATAATTCCAGTTGCATCATCCTCCGTATGGGTATTTCCATAAAGCTTCATAATATCAGTCAGATAATTTTCAATAAAATACACTCCCCTACCTGATGCTGTATAATCAGCATATGTGATCAGGCGTTCTCCAAAAGGGGTTTTAATCTTCGTATTTTGACCTATAATATTTTCTCTTGTGTATTGCCAAAAAGAAGATTCCTTCATTTAATCCTGTAATCACCTATTCCTTTTATAAAATCTATATATTTCTTTTTACATCTATTTATCCGAAAAGAGAAGTTAAAAATAATCTCATGCCCGATTTCAATCCCCTTAATAAAAGATAATATATTATAGTTGACATTTATACATATTGTGTTACTATATAAACAATATGTAGCACAAATAATGTTATTTTTCGATTCACATATATTTGATCCTTTCCATATTGAATGAGACTACATAAAGAATATAGCGGAGGTTTAAAATGAAGAAAACTTTCCATTTGATTATCCTTATCTCTCTTCTTAGCCTGTTGCTTGTTCCTTCTGTCTTTTCTGACTCTCTTGAATCTACTGAAAAAAGTAAAGTCATTACCGTAAGAGACCTTCTCGGAAGAGAGGTTAAGGTTACAGTTCCTGTCAGGAGAATAGTTCTTCAAAGTAGCGGTAGCGGTGGTGCTTTCTACACCCTTTTTGCAATCGGTGGTAAAGATGTTGTACATAGAATAGCCGGTATTGATCCTGGCTTGAAAATGTACAGGCACTGGATATGGAAGAGGTTTAAAAATGCAGTGCCAGAGCTTGAGGACATACCCGACATAGGAACCACATCAAAGGGAACTCTTAATATGGAGAAGATTATATCCTTGGGAGCCGATGTTGTTATAGTTACACCTTATTCATATCAGCGTGGGAAAGATTTATTCGATAAGATCGAAAAAGCCGGAATTCCCGTTGTGGTTATTGATTACCATACTGAAACATTAAAAACTCACCTACAGACCATAAATCTCATTGGAACTCTGTTAGGGGAAGAAAAAAAAGCATGGGAGCTTGCCGAGTTTTATCAGCGGAATGTCAATGTGGTTTATGATCGTCTAAAAACGCTAAAGAGTTCCAAACCAGAGGTTTACCTAGAGTGCGGCATGAAAGGTCCAGCTCAGTATTTTAACACCTACGGAAATTATATGTGGGGAGCCCTCATAGAGAAATGTGGTGGTATCAATATAGCTAAAGGAAAAGTGGAGAAGTGGGGTCCTATAAGTCCGGAGTACTTGCTCAGTACAGATCCTGATGTGATCATAATAACGGGTTCTTACTGGCCAAAAACATCCAATTCTATGAAACTCGGGTATTTTGCCAATTACGAGGAATCCAGGAATCTTCTTGAATCATTTACCAGAAGAACTGGATGGAACTCTTTAAGAGCCGTCAAAAATGGAAGGGTTTACGGCATTCATCATGGTCTTTCAAGAGATATATGGGACTTCGTGCCAATCCAATTTTTGGCCAGGTGTTTTTACCCTGAAGAGTTTGGGTTTCTTGATCCAGAGAGAAGCCTAAAGGAGTTCCACGAAAAGTTTCTTCCCGTTAAGTACGGGGGAATATGGATGATGTCTCTCGAATAGTGAAAAGGTACCTAGCTTATGCAGTGAAGATTAGCAAAAATAAGAAGAGTACCTAAAAAAGCTCATTAACAAGAAAAAGGAACTAAATGTGTACAAAGACCATTTACAAAAAGATTAATAAACGAAAATATCTTGCTCTATTATTTGTGGCTGTTTTTTCATTACTAGTGGTTCTGGTTGATATTTCAACCGGTCCTGCAGGTTTGTCTATTGTTGAGGTATTTAAAACCATTATTCTGCCCAACCAGAGTGACTCTAAAACTCATATCATAGTGTGGTTACTTCGATTGCCAACTACATTAATGGCTTTGATTGTTGGTGCTTCCCTTTCTGTTGCGGGAGCGGAGATGCAAACCATACTCAACAATCCACTTGCCAGCCCATATACCCTGGGTGTATCTGCAGGTGCCGGGTTTGGCGCAGCCCTTGCACTTGTTATTGGTGTGGATTTGGTACCCCATACAGAGACAATGATTGTCCCCTTTAATGCATTTGTATTTTCTCTACTAACCTGTATCCTGATTTTTCTTGTAAGCAAACTTCGGGGAGTCTCTGCAGAAACTATGGTGCTTACAGGAATAGCACTGTTATTTTTATTCAGTTCTTTACTGGCACTTCTTCAATACCTCGCGTCTGAGGAGGAATTGCAGGCAATTATTTTCTGGCTTTTTGGAAGCCTCCTGAAAGCCAACTGGACAAAATTAGGTATTGCTTTCGGAGTTTTTACTGTGGTTATACCTTTTCTGTTAAAAGATGCATGGAAACTCACAGCTTTACGTCTTGGCGATGAAAAAGCAAGAAGCCTCGGTATAAATGTGGAAGGTTTAAGATTAAAGGTATTTGTGCTTATTTCTGTTCTGGCTGCAGCTTCGGTATGTTTTGTTGGCACTATAGGTTTTATTGGACTGGTAGGTCCCCACATAGCAAGAATACTAGTTGGTGAGGACCAGAGGTTTTTCATTCCCATGTCAGCACTTACAGGGGCTTTCTTACTTTCAACCGCATCTGTGGGTAGCAAACTGGTTGTACCTGGTGCTGTTTTTCCTATTGGTATTGTTACTTCTTTCATAGGAGTGCCCTTTTTTCTTTCATTGATACTGATGAAACGGAGGAATTTCTGGTAATATGAAGATAAAGGTTAATGACTTATCTTTTTGTTATGATGACAGGGATGTTCTAAAAAATATTAATCTTGAAGCCCTGCCAGGTACCATTACAGCACTTATTGGACCTAATGCAGCGGGAAAAACAACTCTGCTGAGATGTTTGGCCGGCATTCTTAAACCTGAAGGGAGGATATATTTAGATGAAAAGGAAATCAGAGATTATAGAAAGCGAGAAATTAATCGACTTGTAAGCTATCTTCCGCAGGAGAACTCGCCTCATGCTACTCTACGGGTTTATGAAACAATTCTGCTGGGAAGGTTGTATTCACTTTCTTGGCGATTATCAGAAGATGAGCTTTCTATTGCTTTTGAAATAATGAGGGAATTAAACATAGAGAATCTCGCTTCACAGTATCTTGCGGAGCTGAGCGGGGGACAACGGCAGATGGTTTTTATAGCCCAAGCTCTTGTCAAAAAGCCTAAGGTATTATTGCTTGATGAACCAACTACAAGTCTGGATCTTCAACATCAGCTTGAGGTTCTTGAACAGGTTAGAAATATAACCCTACAGCAAAAGATTACTACTCTTATGGCTATTCACGATCTTAACCTTGCGGCACGTTATGCTGATAGGTTTTTAGTTTTAAAAGAAGGCGGAGTTTATAATTTCGGAAGACCAGTTGATGTTATTTCAGAAGGTATGGTACAGGATATCTATGGTGTACATGCTTCGATATTTATTGATGATCACGGTATTCCACAAGTAATTCCAGAATGCTCAATCAGACTAACGTTTAATATGAGGGGAGAAAAAGTTGTGGATCAAAAAATATAGATCCAGGATTGATTATGAGAATATTTTAAACTCTTTTATTCTGGTCTTTGATGATAACTTTTTAAGGGGTCCGAATATGCGTAAGTTTTTAGATACACTGAGAAGGGAATGGGCGGAAAAGATAAGAGAAATTAGAAAAGTAAGTAGTACAGATTACTGGAACAATAGAGCAGAGGATTACAATGATTTTATAAAAACCAGTGATTTTGATTATAGACGTAAAATAAGGGAGCTATTTGAAACAGAAGGTATAATTGGAATGGAGAGTGAGGTACTTGACATTGCAGCCGGACCGGGTTCAATTACCATTCCGTTTGCAGAAAAGGTGAAGCTTGTCACAGCACTTGAACCTGCTGAGGAAATGTGTAAAAATCT
>CAZFGQ010000023.1:0-38697 GCA_964518675.1 uncultured Spirochaetota bacterium | reverse complement strand
TAAATCTTGCCCCCGCAAAGGATTCCTGATTAATGTTATAGGATACAAAATTATGTAAACTATTATCCAGATGAAAGAATATTTGATTAAAATAAACCAATTGAAGATAAGAGCCAATCTGGGAGTCACCGAAAAAGAAAAATCGAGAAAACAACCAATAATTATAGATATAGAACTAATGCCAGAATATGGCATAGAATCCATTGAGGATCATATTGAAAGAACAATCAATTACTCTGAAATTAGAAATCTGATAAAAAATTATTTTAAAAATAATAAACCAAACCTCATTGAATCAGCCTCCTATGAAATAGCAAATTTAATTCAGGCCAGGTTTAAATGCCGAACAGTGATAGTAAGGATAAGCAAGTTCCCATACAGGGATACAGGTGCCGTAACAACTGAAGTGAGAGTAGAAAAACAGGGGGAGAAATCCAGATGAAACTCTACATACTTGGAACAAGTGCAGCTTTTGCAAGCAGGGATGAGGGATGTTCATCCTACATGATCGAATCGGACGATAACTACTATCTCATTGATGTGGGCTCAGGGGCGGTTAATATGATGTCGAGATACATCCACTATACAAGGCTTTCGGGAATATTCATCTCTCATCTCCATGCCGACCATACATCGGATATATATCCCCTTAGATATGCCCTCTATACCGGTCAGAAGGAAGGAAAACTCCCAAGACCTTTCCCGGTGTATATGCCAAAAAAACCATCGAAATACTATCGATTCATAAAAAACTTCATTAAAGGTGAATGCAGAATACACCATCCATCGGGAAGGAAGAAAATAAAAATTGGAAATATAAATGTAAACTTCCTGAGAGTAGAACATCCAATTTCCACTTGGGCAATGCGTTTTGAAGAAGATGGTAGAAGTCTCGTTTATACCTCCGATACCATGTACTTTGAAGAACTGGTACGGTTCTCGAAAGGAGCAAACGTTATCCTGGCCGAAGCAACGCTCCAAAATATAGATCGAGAACTTGTAAATCTGGGCCATATGACTGCCGAAGATGCCGGTACCCTGGCATCGGAGGCCGGGGCTGAAACTCTCATCCTCACACACATCTGGCCCGAATACGACAGAACCATTTCACTCAAAGAAGCAAGTTCAACCTTTTCAGGAAAACTATTTATGGCCAGAGGAGGCGATATATATACGATTTAATTACGCAAAGAGTTTATTTAACACCTTTACAAACCTGCTGGCCCACTCTGATAGCTCCTTCTTTACTCTTTCATCGGGACTTCCAATAGAAAGAACCCCATAGTGCCCTGAGTGGGGGCTACCCATCACAATCATTCCATGAATCATCATTGCAGTAAGCACATCAATTATTGCAGTTTCACCACCTCCCCCTATAATACCCGTAGAACAAAATGCTGCACCGAGCTTACCGTCGAGTTTTCTGTAATACCTCACACTATCATCGAACAATTTCTTCAACTTGTTGGACATACTGCCAAAGTAATTTGGTGTTCCCACTATAATACCATCATAGTCAAGGAGCTTCTTGACCTCAAAATCATCTACATGAAATAAATCACGGGGAGTATCAAGCTTCTTCAGCTCAGCAGCAAGTATCTCTGCCATTTGAGCTGTATTTTTCGTAACAGAATCATAAATTATAACAACACCTGGCATCTCCATACCTCCTTTTTATTTATTAAATCAAAAATTAAATTATTCTATACGTATTCTGACATTTCTAAATAAAGTAATAATAAGTTTATAAAAAATCATAATGAAATTAAATGTTCAGTATCCTATTTAGTTTGTATATTTTCAAATAAATGAAACAAACAGGAGTTCAATTATGGATTATGAAATAAAAGAACTGGAAAAGAAAATACAGGACGAATCCGAGACACTCAACAGGATACGCACGGAAGTGAGCAAGATAATAGTTGGACAGAGGGAAATGATAGACAAACTTTTAATTGGAATACTTACCGGAGGGCACATTCTACTTGAAGGTGTACCAGGTCTGGCAAAAACACTTGCAGTGAAAACCCTTGCTCAAACAATTAATGTGGACTTCAAACGCATCCAATTCACTCCCGATATGTTGCCTGCCGATCTCATTGGAACCATGGTATATAATCAAAAGGACGGTAGTTTTCAGGTAAAAAAAGGGCCAATTTTTTCAACAATAATCCTGGCCGATGAAATTAATCGTGCACCTGCAAAAACCCAGAGTGCACTTCTTGAAGCCATGCAGGAAAGACAGGTAACAATAGGTGAAACTTCATACAAGCTTGATGAACTTTTTATAGTCATCGGCACACAAAATCCTATAGAACAGTACGGAACATACCCTTTGCCGGAAGCCCAGGTAGATAGATTTATGATGAAAGTTAATCTCTCGTATCCCTCAAAAGATGAAGAGATCTCTATACTAAACCTTCATGCAAAAGAAACCTCACCGAATCCAGCTGTGGTTGCAGACAGAAAAGCTATAAAGAAAGCCCGGGGTGCAATGTACAGAATATACATAGACGAGAAAGTCCAGCAGTATATCGTTGATATAGTGCATGCTACCAGAGATCCGGAAAGGTATGGAATAGAGGATTTAAAGCCGCTCATCTCATATGGTGCAAGCCCCAGGGCATCGATTTACCTTACAATTGGAGCGAAAGCAAATGCATTCCTACATGGAAGGGGATATGTAATTCCTGATGATATCAGGGATATCGGATACGATATATTAAGACACCGCCTGATCCTTTCCTATGAGGCCCAGGCGGAAGAGATCACCCCGGATGACATAATAGAAAAAATATTTGCAAATGTGGATGTGCCCTGATGATTCCAGAAGAAATTATTAAAAAAATAAAGACAATCAATATCAAAGCCAGAAAACCCGTTGAGGAGGTAATAGGAGGAAACTACCAGTCTGTATTTAGAGGTCGAGGTATCGAGGTAAGCGAGGTTAGAGAATATCAATGGGGAGATGAAATCAGGATTATCGATTGGAATGTGACAGCAAGATTGGGAAAGCCCTACGTAAAGGTCTTTGAGGAAGAAAGAGAACTGGTACTGATGATCCTCATTGATCTGAGCGGCTCTATTAATTTTGGATCGAGGGAGCAAACAAAGCGAGAATATATGACCGAACTGGTGGCTTTATTCTCACTTTCAGCTGTAAAAAATAACGATCGTGTTGGCTCCATCATTTTTACAGACAGAATCGAAAAATATATTAATCCTGATAAGGAGATAACACATGTCCTAAGGGTTCTCAGGGAGGTACTATATTTTACTCCGGAAAGCAAAAAAACGGATCTCAGGGTCGGCTTTGAATTTCTCAATCATATGGAAAAGAGAAGGTGCATTGCCCTTGTTATTTCAGACTTTCTCTCCGAACCCTGCACAAAAATATTTAAACTTACGGCCAAAAGACATGACATTATTCCCATCATAATTTCAGATCCTATAGAGAGAAATATCTACTCCTATGGTGCTGTTTATAACCTCAGAGATCTTGAAAACGAAAAAACCGGCTATGTGGACTTCTCAAACCAGCATGTAGGAAAGAAGTTCCTCGATTCCATAAACTCAAAAATAAAATCCTGGAAGGATTTATTTACATCTACGGGAGTAGATTTCATAGAACTCAGTACCGATGAACCCTATCTGGGAAAGATATTTGAGTTTTTTCATAAAAGAATGACTAAATTCAGAACTTAATGAGACAGAATCTAAAAAAATGAAGCTTCATGCAAAATTAACACTCATTATACACTTATCCACTTTACTTACCTTGATGCTGATAGCACATAACATTTATCCCGATGAATATTCAGAAACAATTTATCCATCCGCTGGAATATCCCTGCTTATATCAAAACCATTAACTCCAGGTGAACCAGTAGATGTTGGCCTTACCATCTTCTTCAGAAAAGGAGAAAAACTCTTATACCCAAAAGCAAAAGACACCTTTTATCCATTGAAGCTCATAGAAATTCGAGAGAAAACAAGAAAAACAGGGAAGGGCAGATATAAAAAGCTCATTATCTATACTCTGACAAGCTATCGGCCCGGGAGATACACATTCCCTTCCCTTGAGATTAAAGTCGGTAATGATACTATAAAAACAAAGGAACTGGTCATCGATTTCCTGTCGGTTCTTCCCAGAGACAATCCAAATCCTGAACTCAAAGATATTATGCCAATCGAACGGGTAAGATTTATTCCATATCTTTTAATAATTATAGTCATTCTCGGCATAATTGCCGTAGTGGTGGTTTTTCTGTTAACAAAACTTCTCGTTCTTTTAAAACCCAGGAAGAAAACTGATTTGGAAACGAATAAAACTCCAAAAATACAATTCATTGATCCAATAAGCTGGATTGAAAACTCACTGAGTAGTCTCCAAGAAAGAATAAAAACAGATGGAATTACAACTAAGGAATGCTATATTGAAATTTCAGATATTATAAGAACCTTTATTCAGCTTATATTTTCAATTTCAGCAAGGCAAATGACCACACTCGAAATCCAGAAAGAGCTGATAAATATACCACATGGAAGGATAGATTCAAAAGATCTCATAAGAATTTTATCCAGAAGTGACCTTGTAAAGTTTGCAAAAGAGGAGCCATCAAAAAATACAATTGAAAAGGATCTATCGACAATCTCAAGAATTGTGAGCTCATATAAGAGAGAAATTCTGAACACAGTTTCTTAAAATCAAAAGTCAGAGGTAGCTGAAAGCACAAGCCATGAATTTTAAATATCCATATATGCTCCTGTTAAATGTACTTGTTCCGATAATCGGATACCTGATAATCAGGGTGGAAAAACGAAAAACATTTAACACATCATTTTTTAGTTTGTGTCCGGATATAAAAACAGTGAGGGTTCTTCTACTTAGAATTTTCAGGCTTATTCCAGTACTGACACTTGCCCTATTTATCATTGCCCTTGCAAGACCCCAGAGAGGATACGTTTCTGAAAGCATCATAACAGAAGGGATAGATATAGTTCTCGCCATGGATGTATCCTCCAGCATGAAGGCGGAAGACCTCAAACCAAACAGGATAGGCTCTGCAAAAGAAGTGGCAGAGAAATTTATTAAAGAAAGAAAAAATGATAGAATTGGAATTGTAAGCTTTGCAAGATTTGCCGTAACCACAAGCCCGCTCACAACAGATCACGATACGCTTGTGGACTTCTTAAAAATGATAGACACGGGAATGATAAATGATGGAACTGCTATAGGAAATGCTATCGCAGAAGCAACCAAAAGACTTCTTGCCGGTGGTGGAAAGAGCAAGGTTATCATACTTCTTACAGATGGAATAAACAACAGTGGCGAAATAGATCCAATCACCGCAGCAAAGGCCGCGGCTGCACTTGGCATAAAAATACACACAATAGGGGTTGGAACAAAGGGTGAAGCACCCTTCCCGGTGGATGATCCTGTCTTTGGAAAAAGAAGGGTAAAAGTAAAAGTGGAAATCGATGAGAAGATTCTTGATAAAATTGCAAGGTTAACCGGGGGGAAATATTTCAGGGCGACTGATAGCGAATCGCTCTATAAGATATACAATGAAATCAATAAACTTGAAAAAAATAAGATTGAAATAAAGCATTATGTAAGGTACAGAGAACTATTCTACCTGCCACTGATAACAGCACTCGTACTATTAACATTGAGCTTTTTTATAACAAAGATTGCCATAACGGCAATACCATAAAATTAGATGGAGGGCACCCGGTAAATTATGAGATTTGCTCAGCCTGATCTGTTTTACCTATTTGGAATTGTACCTATTATCGTAATAATTTTCATTATCAAAGAATCAAAAAAACAAAAACTATTAACCCGTCTGGGGAATTCCGAACTTTTAAAAAGATACATACCATCAAATCTAAAGGGAAGTATTAGAACTCCGGGAATATTCTTCGTGTTGTGTTTGATTTTTCTAATCTTTGCTCTTTCTCGTCCTCAGGCAGGTTTAAAACCAGAACCTGTAACCATAAAAGGGAGTGATGTTCTCCTTGCAATTGATCTATCGTGGAGCATGAATGCCGAAGATATCCGACCTTCGAGGTTTGAGAGAGCGAAACTGGATGCCCGGGAGATAATAAACTCATTACAGGGAGACAGGGTAGGTTTGATCTTCTTTGCCGGAAGAGCATTTGTCCAGTGCCCAATGACAGGAGACTATGAAGCAATAAAATCAATGCTCAAATCTGTCGGTAGATCATCGGCACATGGATCAGGAACAAAAATAGCTCCTCTGCTGAAAACAATAATGGAATCCTTCAAGCCAGAGGAGGAAAAATACTCAATGGTTATAATTTTCAGCGACGGAGAGTTCCTTGAGGATATACCACTCAAACTTCTAAATAAGATTGGAAATAGAGGAATAAAAATCTTTACCGTAGGAATTGGTACAAATGAGGGAGCCCCAATTCCCATCTACAACGAAGAGGGTACGAGAACAGGATATAAAAAAGATAAAAATGGAAAAATTATCATATCACGGCTCCATGATGAAACACTGAGACTAATCTCAGAAAAAACAGGAGGATACTACATCCCTGCTACAAACGATTTTTTAGAAACCAGAAAACTACTCTATACAATTGAAAGTATGAAAAAAAGAGAGCTGGAGAAAAAGAGATATACAATCTATGAAGAGAGATTTTATATTCCCCTTGTATTTGCCATTATATTCTTATTTCTTTATATCTATATAGATAACAGACAAAGAATATGGAAAGAGAGGCAAGAGTGATAAAAATAAAACTCTGCATTTACTCTATCTTTCTTTTGATATCACTGATTATAAATGTAATCCCGGTAGTTGCAGAGCCCCTTGAACTACTCATCTACAGGGGAAACAAAAACTACAGCATGAAAAACTACGAAGAAGCACTCAGCTACTATCTTCTTGCCGAAAAAAAATCAGATAAAACAATGAGGGCAGTGTATAACAGGGCAAATACTCTCTACAAATTAGAAAACTTTACCGAAGCTGAGAGGGCATACATAAAAGCAATTGAAACAAAAAAGGCTAAAATTAAAAAGAAAGCATACTTTAATCTTGGAAATACATATTTCATGTTGGGAGATTATCAAAAAGCAATAGACTCATATATTAATGCACTTGAGATAGACCCCTATGATATGGATGTAAAATATAATCTTGAGCTTGCATGGAAGAAATTAGAGGAACAGAAAAAGAAACCATCCACTGAAAGCAACAAAAAGGAAAGTAAAAAATCAAAAGAAAAAAATAAACAGGATAAAGATAAAAAAGAGAGCACTGGTGCTCAAAAAGAACCAGCAGAACACGAATATGACAGACTTACACCGGAGGAAGCTGAGAAAATAATAAACTCAGTTGAAAACAACCAGGATAAAATCCTGAGGGACACAATACTTCAAAAGGTCAATCTGCAAGATGAAGAAAAAGATTGGTAATCACAAAAAGTTTTCAGCATTCTCTATCTATCTAATATTTGGAATTACATCTTTGGTGGCACCACTATGTCAAACTGCTCACCCAGCAGAACAAATATCAATAAAGGCCTACGTTAATTCCAACACAATTGGAATGCTTGACACACTTGAGCTAAAGGTAACAGTCGAATCTCAGAATATCATGAGGGTTCCCTCCCCCAGGCTACCCGATCTTTCGAACTTTTTAAAAATCGACAGCAGTACACAGACATCTACCACTCTCTCCATAATCAATGGGAAAACAATCAAAAAGAAAAAAATTGTGCATACATACAGATTACAGCCAAAAAAAACAGGAGAGTACATTATAGGTCCCGTTACCATAACCTATAAAGGACAAATTTATTCAACCACACCCATCAAAGTTACTGTCGTCGAGGGCCATGTGGAGAGAGGTAGCGCCGAGGAGCCCTCCGCAGCCCCTGACCTGAGAAACATAACCGAAAATCTCTTTCTCAAAGTCACTCCCTCTGAAAAGGAAGTCTATGAGGGAGAACAGATATTCTTAACGTATAAACTCTATACTCAGGTTGAAATAGACTCAGTATCCCTCAAGGAAAATCCCGATTATAATGGATTTTATAGAAAAGAGATCTTCAACGCAAACCGTCTGAACTTCCAGAGAGAAACTCTTAACGATAAAGAATACGAAACGAGTTTGATCAAAAAAGTTACAATATTTCCGCTAAAACCAGGTGAATATAAACTTGAACCTCTTGTCCTGGAGGCCACAGTTCTTTTACAAAATGAAGAAATATTCTCGGTTTTCTCAAGACCCTATACGCTTACTCTGACAAGCAATGATGTGGTCATAAAAGTTAAACAACTCCCAAATCCAGAATCTCGAATAAACTTCTCTTATATAGTTGGGACCCTTGAGACTTCACTGAGTAAAAGGGAACAAACGATAAGAACGGGCTCTCCCTCTACAGTATACCTTACATTGAGAAGTACTGGAAACCTCAGCCTAATATCGGATCCAGGGATTATTACCTCTCTTAAGGCACGAACATATCTCTCGGATACCATAGAAGATGTAATAGAACAGAAAGATAAAGTATATTTCATTAAAAAGTTTGAATATACAATAATACCAGAGCAGAATGGCGAACTGAGGATCAGTGCCCCGGAGTTTTATTATTTTGATCCCGTTGAAAGGAAATACAAAAAGAGAGAAACGGTACCAATTTCGATACGGGTCGTTGGACCTGACATATCGTATGAAAGACAGCTCCTGGGAAGAGAACAAAGGCTAACAGGTGTAATTTTTAACTATATCAAACCTGATGTAAAATCCTTAAAAAATACAGGCAGCGTTCTCACATCATCTCCAATTTTTTACCTCACCCATGCAATTGGTATAATTACTCTTCTAATCCTATTCTTTTTCAAGATAAAGTCAGAAAAACTTCATGAAGACATAAAGCTGTACAGGTACAAAAAGGCCAAGAATATAGCCTCCCGATCATTTAAAAACATAAAGCATCTCATGGATGAGTCAAAACTGATTGATGCAAGGGAACTCATATACAATACATTGAGAGAGTATATTGCAAATAAATCTGGATTAAAACCCCAGGAAATCACCATAAAAAAACTCCCGGAGGTTCTAACACATCTGGGGATAAGTGATGAAATAAAAAAAGATGTAATAAAAGTAATGAATACATGCTATGAAGAGAGATTTTCTCCGGTCAAAGATACAAATAAGGAAAAAATCAAAGATATTACAGATAAAACAGTAGCATTAATCGATAAAATAGAGCTTGAATTAAAAGAGAAAAATTTTTCCAGACAAAAATATAAATTGTAATAAAAATGGGCCTAAAAAAATGAAAAAGCTTTTCATAATAAGTATAGCCATACTTATCGTTTTTTCACACTTTCAGGGGTACTGCGATGAGGTTTCAGATCTCTTTAACAGGGCAAACAAACTCTATGCTGAAAAAAATTATCTTAAAGCGCTTGATCTTTATCTGGAAATAATCGAAAGAGGGATAATCAATCCAGATGTTTACTACAATATTGGAAATACATATTTCAAGTTAGGTAAAAAGGGACTGGCGATCCTGTACTACGAAAAGGCCTTAAAATTATCTCCCTTTGATCGGGAAATCAGGGATAACCTGAAATATGTGGAAAAAACGCTTGGAAATCCCTCTACTCTACCCAGCAGAAGTCTTGGCAAATTTTTAGAATCGCTAGGAAGTTATTTTAATCTTAGAATACTTTCTTATGTTGAACTCGGTTTCTACGCACTCTTCATGGCACTTTTTTTGATATACACCTTTATCAGGCACATGAGATTTTCTCTCAAACCATATCTGTTTACATCTCTCATTATCTTTATCCTCCTTTTATCCGGGGTTATATATCTTGACCGGTATTCCCTTAAACATCCCCGGGGGGTGATAGTTCAACCCAAAGTGGAGGTTCTTGAAGCACCAATTTCCACCAGCGAGCCTGCATTTCTGTTTACAGAAGGTACAAAAATAAAGGTCCTTGAAATTAGAGGGGACTGGGTTCTTGTTGTTACACTCGACGGAAAACAGGGCTGGATAATGGCAAATCAATTTGAAGAAATATAGTTCCAGCGATATTGGGATACAGAAATCTATAACACGGAAACAGTTCAATAATAAACCAGATTTAGACTTTCAATATTGAGAATTAATCGGGCTATCTTTTTCATCATTAACTAATTGCACTCTTCATAACACCGTATCAGATCAAACACCTCACCTTTAAACCTGTGGGAGATAATCCATTCTGCAAAATCAAAAATCCTCTTTGCCCTGTCTATTACAACAGTATCCGAGCTCACAATAATCCCACCTGAATTATCGTGCATTTCAAGCATCTCAAGATCAGGATTTCTGGAAAGAACCGCTTTTAAAATGAGAGGTTCCCTTACCTGAACTTTATTTATATCTAACGCCAGATCACCGCTTCTGGAAACCGGAGCATCGAGATAAAACTGCACCAGAACCCCTTTATCGTTGACTTCTTTATTATTGGCTTTCTTAGCACTGGTTTTTTTACCACTGACCCCAAACAGAGCTTCGAGGCTTTCAGTTATAACACTTAAAATCCTGGATACCATGTTATCATAACTGAGATTTCCATATACCCCGGCAGTATCTCGCACATATCCATCAAGACCTCGAAAAACAGGTCGTCCCAGAAGATATGATCTTAGAGTTATAATCAAATTATAGCAGTCAATATAAAGCTCACCCGCCTTCTGAACATCATGAGCCGAAACCTTTTTTCTCCTTCTCATTATGCAGGTCTCGGTCTCAAAAACACCCCTGTACAACATCAATCTTTCTTCCCTGCTAAGACCATATCTATTGCCCACAAGTTCTATTGAACTCTTTTTAGGGTATCCCCTGTCAAGTAACCAGACGAGGTCCTTTATTGCAGTGGCAAAATTTTTATTTAAATCTTTCATCATTCATTATATTATAGTACAAAAAACAAGATGGGTAATCGATTTTGAAAACAAACGAAACACCAAATAATAGGAGAATTTTATCAGTTCTTATTTTTACCATACTATTTATTCTAAGTTCAGGTTTCTATAGCTATCCCTCACGGAAAAAAACGCAAACCGAAAAGGCAGACTACATAGAAATATGGCATTCATTCTCTCAATCAAAAAAAGAACTTCTAAACTCCCAAATAGAAAGGTACAACAATCTGAACCAATCTATAAAAGTAAAATCGGTCTTCAAGGGCAAACCTGAAGACCTCTATCTTGATCTTCTGGCAAGAGAAAACCTGCCTTCAATCGCCATAGTTCCCACTTTTTATCTAAAAGTCCTCGCAGAGATGGATTTAATAATAGATCTGGGTGGTTATCTCCCATCAAAATTAAAAAAAGATATACCTGAGAAGTTCTGGGACTCTGTAACTGTAAACGGGAAAATTTATGGGCTTCCATTTATCTACACATTTCCCGTGTTCTTTATAAACCAAAATATAATACAGAGCAGAGGGATTCCATATACTGAAGAACCTGCCAACTGGGATCAAATATTCAATACCTTAAAAAGAATAAAGGAAACCACTGATAAATATGGTGTATACATTCCAACAGATTCTCTCTATGATTACATAGAATACGTAGAAAGCTATACAGACAAAAAAGTATACTTTAAAGACAGGATTGACATCTCCTCGGATAGTGCTATCGAAGCAATGGATTTTCTTCAGAAAGCAATATACGAATTACGCTACATGCCAGAAAAATTAACACCAGAAGAGGCCCAGAACATGTTCTTCAGTGGCAAGCTTGCCATCATTCTCTCAGATGCATCGAACCTGGTTAACTTCAAATCAACAATACCGTATATCCTTGGAGTCTGGCCGCTCCCATTCGGCAAGAACACCCGTCCGATGCTGATCGGTACATCATTCGTAATAATCAACTCATCCAAAAGATACGAGAACGAAAGCTACAAGGTTCTTGAATACCTGCTAAAATATGAAAACATCCTCAGATGGTATACACATACAGGGGCTCCACCAATAAGAAATAGTATTAAAGAATCCCTTGAATTGCTGGTATTTTACGAAGAAAATCCAAACCACCTAATAATTACCAACGAAGCTGAAAAGGCCGATGTTTTTAATCCGGATTTTGATTACATCAGTTACAATAAGATAGTAAAAAAGGCAATTGAAGAGATAATAATAAATGAAAAATCCCCATCCTTAATCATGAAGAAAGCCCAATCTGAATTAGAGGCTCTTCAAAAATGAAAAACAAAGAGATTGCAGATCTCCTAAGACTGATAGGAATATACAAAGAACTATCCGGTGAGGACGTTTTCAGGGTAAGAGCGTACCAGCAGGCAGCCAAAAATATCGAGATGATGGACAGGGATATTGAGGAATTATATAAAAAAGGAGAATTGAGATCAATAAAGGGAGTGGGAAAATCTGTTGAAGAGATAATCAACGAATATCTGGGCACTGGAAAATCATCTATCCTGGAAGAATTCAGGAAAAAATATCCGGATTCACTCCTTGAACTCCTGTCCATCCCGGGTATGGGGCCACGAAAGGTAAAGGTACTGTGGGAAAAACTAGGGATATCAAATCTAGGTGAGCTAGAATATGCATGCAGGGAAAATCGTCTAATCTCACTTGAGGGTTTTGGACTCAAAACCCAGGAAAAAATTCTCAGGGGGATAGAACTCCGAAAAAGATACAGAGAGCAACATCTGTATCCAGAGGCAGAGGCTATTGCCAAAGAACTTCTCGAGGAGATCAAATCAGGCAACATGGTTGATATTATCTCGATTGCAGGAAGCCTAAGAAGAGGAAAAACTATCCTGAAAGATATAGATATGATTGTTGTACCGAAAGATAGTGCCGGTACAGATAGGCTGGTTGAATATCTCACAACATTAACGGATAGCGATAATAAAAACGAAGGGATAATAGCTGCCGGGGAAACCAAGGTCAGTATAAGGAGAGGCGGCATACAGGTAGATTTCAGAATAGTCAGCAGGGAAAGCTATCCAACTGCACTTCAACATTTCACCGGCTCAAAAGAACACAACACCATCCTCAGGTCCAGGGCAAAAGAAATGGGCCTGAAAATGAACGAATACGGGATATATAGAGACTCTGAGAAGATACCGGTAAGTACCGAAGAAGAGGTTTACGGTGCTCTGAATCTAAAATATATACCCCCTGAAATCAGAGAGGGTGGCGATGAGATTCGGGCAGCCGAAACAGATAATCTACCTGAGCTGGTAACCGAAAAAGATATAAAAGGTATTATTCACGTCCATTCTAACTACTCGGATGGAATCAATTCAGTAAAGGAGCTTGCAGAATACTGCATCAAAAAAGGATACAGGTTTATCTGCATCAGCGATCATTCAAAATCAGCATACTACGCAAATGGTCTTTCAGTTGAAAGAATACTTGAGCAAATAGATGAAATTAAAAAGCTTAATTCTGAATTGAAGCCGTTCAGAATCTTCTGCGGAATAGAATCGGATATACTTTCCGATGGATCACTTGATTATCCGGATGATATACTGGAAAAACTAGACTTCGTTATAGCCAGCATCCATTCAAGGCTTTCCATGAGTGAAGAGGAAGCCACAGAGAGATTATTAAAAGCAATAGAAAATCCATACACCACAATTCTAGGACATATCAGCGGTAGACTCCTCCTAAGCAGAGAGGGATACAGGTACAATGAAACTCTTATAATGGAAGCAATGAAGAAGCATAATGTTGCACTCGAGCACAACTGCAACCCACACAGACTTGATCCCGACTGGCCAATGATGAAAAGAGCTGCCGAGATGGGAATACCGGTATCCCTCGGCCCGGATGCCCACTCGATCGAAGGCCTTGAGGATATGAGGTACGGGATAATGATGGCAAGAAAGGGCTGGCTTGAAAAAAAGAATCTGTTAAACTGTATGGAACCGGAGGAGCTAGATGAATACTTTAGAAGAAAGAAGAAACAGAGCTGAAAAAATCTATGAAATACTGATAAAAGAGTTTCCCGATGCCAGAGTACTGCTTGATTATGAAACTCCCTACCAGTTACTCATTGCAACCATCCTTGCAGCACAGTGTACAGATGAGAGAGTAAACGAGGTTACAAAAGTACTCTTCAGCCGTTTTCCAACCCCAGAAAAAATGGCAGAGGCTTCTCTAAATGAAATAGAGGAGATAATCAAACCAACGGGCTTTTACAGAAATAAGGCAAAGAGCGTTAAGAATGTCTCAGAGACGCTTGTGAAAAAATACTCCGGCAACGTTCCACAATCAATCGATGAGCTTACAAGCCTGCCAGGGATAGGGAGAAAAACTGCCAATGTTGTACTTGGAAACTGTTTTTCACAACCTGTAATTATAGTTGATACCCATGTAAGGAGGGTTTCCCAGCGACTTGGTCTCGTTACCACCAGCGATCCGGAGAAAATAGAGTTCGAGCTTCAGGAACTTATCCCAAAGGAAAACTGGACAAAATTCACCTATGCCCTTAATTTCCTAGGGAGATACGTTTGCAAAGCAAAAAAACCGGAATGCGAAAACTGCAGGGTTAACGCTCTTTGTCCATATGAGAATAAAAATCTTTGATCTCTTAACCTCAATTTATAGAAAAACCTTTATTACATGTGTTTTGGTAATCCTTTGAATAGTTTAATAGAATAAATGTCGAGTTTTCTTAAAAATATAAATCCCAATGTAAAATAGAACCAAAAATGTCGCAGTGCCGGCGAACTTCGAACAATTTATATCGAAATCTGTAGCTTTCTTTTATTAATAGCCTGTGTTTCATGATAAAAACTCGAAGTTCGCCCTAATAAATCATTCAGAACAAGAAATTATCATCCTGCAAATTAATTCCCCTGCCCGAGCAGTTTTTTTGCCACCCGACAGTATATTTCAACACCAAGAAGCAATACCTCCTCATTGAAATTAAACTTTGGATTATGAATCGGTGCAAAACCCTCTCTACCAACGCCAAGGAAAAAGTAACATCCCCTGGAACGCTCAAGAAAAAAGGCCATATCTTCACCACCCATGGTGGGCTCCGGTTCAATTACATTCTTTTCTCCAACAACCTGAGCTGCAGCCTCCCTTACCACATCTGACATCCAGCTATCATTGACAGTTGGGGGATACCCCTGCTGATAATCAAGCTCGTATTTAGCTCCTGTTATCCTGCAAATTCCCTCGACCACCCTCTCAATTTCCTCCGGCCACCTCTCCCACATCTCCCTGTCAAAGGTTCTGGTTGTTCCCATAAGATGTGCATCATCAGGGATAATATTAAATGATGTACCTGAATGAAAGCTACCTATCGTTACAACTGTGGGACTGAGAGGGTTCATTTTTCTGCTAACTATTCGTTGAAGGCTATTGATAACCTGTACTGCCGTATCAATGGGATCTGTGCAGAGGTGGGGCATGGCACCATGCCCACCCTTTCCCATTATCTTGAGATTAAATCTATCAGCCGCAGCCATAAGGGGACCATCCTTAACACCAACCTTGCCCTCGGGTACCGGGGGCCAGAGGTGGCATCCAATACTATAATCGACCTTTGGATTTTCCATCACGCCCTCATCTATCATTGGCTTTGCTCCCCCGGGGCCCTCCTCTGCTGGCTGAAAAACAAACTTTACTGTTCCATTAAGCTCATCTGAAAGTTCCTTCAATACTGCTGCAGCACCCAGTACCATCGCCATATGCCCATCATGCCCACATGCGTGCATTTTTCCCTCATGTTTCGACTGAAAGGGCAGGCCAGTCTCCTCTTTTATCGGGAGAGCATCTATATCCGATCGAATTAGCAGTGTTTTCCCCTTTCCATCTCCACATCGCAAAAGCCCTACAACGCCAGTTTTGGCAATCCCCTTTATCACCTTAAAGCCCTCTTTTTCAAGCCACCCTGCAACATAGGAAGATGTTTCAACCTCCTCAAACCCAATCTCCGGGATCTGGTGCAATTCTCTCCTGGTTTCTATCACTCTATCTTTTTGTTTTGATACAAGCTCCTTTATCCTATCCATAACTGATTGCTCCTGTTTCAGTTATTTCTAAAATTGCAATCAACCAAAAACCTTTACATGGCAAACTCATAAGCCAGACAGTTATTTTTCATACCGCTTTTAATCGCTTTTGGTCACATATTTCATAATTCCCATGAAAAAACAGGGGAAAATATCATCACAAAAATTATAATAATACCCGCCCCTGCATATTCATTGTTTCCATGCAGGTGCAGTTATTCTAAAACTTTTTAACTATAATTTATTTTTCAGACTTCAACAAACTTCTTCACATGTTCTTTATCCATTGGTTTCGTTAAGAGTGAAACAATGATAAACACAATTACATTTATTACAAGTCCCTGAATACCAGCATGAATTCCCCAGAGTTTCGGAACAACCTTGAATACGATGAGATAATTATAAAGAACTCCTGCACAAAGGCCTGAAATAGCACCGGCTTTTGTTGCTCTTGGCCAGAAGAAGGTAAAAACAGCAAGCGGTAAAAACTGAACTATTGAACCATAAGCACCGAGTAACAATGCCACCAGTGTCTGTTTTCCAAATACAGCAATCAGATATGAGACAATTCCAAACCCCACAACAGATATTCTAATCCACATTGTTGCTTCTTTTTCTGAATGTTTCCTCTTGCTCAAAACTTCAGCCACATCCTGCTGAAAAATTGAGCCTGCCGCATGAGATATTGTATCTTGGGTGGACATTGCTGCAGCCAGGGCCGCCGCAAGTATTATACCGATTACAAATGGAGACCATCCCATTTGATTAAACATCCAAGGGAGTATTCTATCAGGTGCCCCCAGCTTGTCCGGAGCAACCTGTAAAACGCCTGCAAAACCAATGAAAAGTACAGGCACCATAAAAATGGCAAATGTTGGATACATAAGAATGGTCTGTTTTAGTATTCGATCTGACTTGGTGGTATATGCCTTCATAAAAAGATGTGGCCACATCATAAATCCAAGCACCGAAACGAGTAATGCAGAAGCGTAAGCTGGATAACTCATCTTTGTGCCTGGACCAACCAGAAGATGGTGTGGGTTAGCCTGATTTATCTGTCTGAACATCTCTGCCGGACTACCATATAGATGGTGGGGAAGATATAAACCAAGAATCCAGGCAACCGAAATCATAAAGACACCCTGAAATACGTTGGTCCATGCCACACCTCTTACTCCACCGAAAAACACGTAGATGAGAACAACCGCATAAGAAATAAGAGCTCCTGCCCAGAACGGTATCCTGCCCCCCGAAGCCACCTCGAATATATAGGCACTTCCCTTCATCTGAAGAGCTATATACTGGAAAAATGCAAGGATCGATACAATACCCATAATTACCGAAAGAGCCTTGGACTGAAATCTGTCGGCAAATAACTGGGCCTGTGTTACATACCCATAACTAACCCCGAGTTTATGGGCTTTTGGCCCCCAAATCCACCAGGGAACAAGACCAAGTGAACAATAACCCAGAATGTAAAATGCGGCTGCTCCCTTGGAATATGCCCATCCAGGACCCCCGAGATATGCAAAAGCACTGAAGATGGCAGCACCCATTAGGAAATATGTAATAATGAATCCCAGATTTCTGCTGGCAGCAATGTATTCAAGAGTGGTTTTTGCCCTTCCCTTTCCAGCCAAAGATCCTAAAAACAGCACAATTACAAGATATACCAACATTACCACAATAGTTATAATCCATCCCATTATGCCTCACCTCCTTTTTTCTCATCTGCACCTTCAAGGAAATACAGAACAAGCAAAACGAAGAACTCAATGACAATAACAAGTACAATGAAAAACATACTGAAAGGCATTCCCCATACAAGGGGCTCCACTTTGTTGGCAAACAACCAGTAAAAAGCCTGGAAGAACATGATAGCTATAAGGATGAAGAAGAAAACAAGTGAGCGAACCTTTACCTTCCGTGGAGTCCCGGGTTTAAAAAGCCTGAATCCATACCTCCACTTTTCCTGATTGTGCTCCATATGTTAACCTCCTTTATATTAAAGTTGAGCCCTTCACAACATCAATGATTGCCAATATTCCAATTAGCTGTGAAAGGGCTACTTTTTAACTGCCAGTTACTGAAAATTATCCCACAACTACAGCATACATTATTTTATAACTTTTGATTTAGGGCAAACTTCAAGTTTTAATTATGAAACGCAAATTATTGATAACAAATGAAAAATCAACAGATATTGACATAAATTGTCCCACGTTAGCCGGCACTGCAAAATTTTTTTTTATATCTTGCATTAGGATTTATATTTTCAGAAAACTCTATATTCGTTCTATTTATATTCACCAACTCACAAGGAAAAAATTGATTTAATAGAGTAGTATCCTAGATAACGATCTTCTGATTTTCTGGAACCCATTCTACAATTCAGCGCTAATTATACCATACTATTTTCTAAAAATGCAAAATAAAAGTTTTAAATTACATTTTCACCTCAAAAAACCACCCAAATCTGTCTTCTATTTCTCCAAGCTGGATGCCCCTCAATGTATCGTAGAGTTTCCTGGTAAGTTCTCCTGGTTTTCCATCATTTATTGTGTGTTTTTCACCTTTATAAGATACAGAAAGGATCGGTGTCACAATGGCGGCAGTACCTGTACAGAAAACCTCATCAGCATCGAACAATTCAGTGTATCTTATATCCCTCTCCATAACCGGTATATTAAAATACTCTACCGCAAGCCTGAGTACCGAATCTCTTGTGATCCCCGGAAGTATTGAACCACTTAAAACAGGTGTTGATACAATACCATCCCTGTAGACAAATAGATTTGCTGAACCAACTTCCTCCACATAAGTGGATACCTTTGCATCAAGATACAAAACCTCATCAAACCCGTTTTTTGCAACAACCTTCTTGGGATACAGAGATGTTGCATAATTTCCGATTGCCTTTATACCCCCCGTTCCAAAAAGAGGAGCCCTGTGAAAATCATCTCTTATTTCAAGATTTATTCCTTTAAATCCACTCTTAAAGTATGGACCTACTGGTGACATAAAAATCATAAATGTATACTCCTCTGCAGGTTGAACTCCCAGGACCTGCCCTGAACCAAATAGGATCGGCCTTATATAAAGATCTCCTTTTCCATAGGGTGGAATATACTCAACATTTTCCTTTAAAAGTGCGACAATGGATGAAACAAAAAACTCTTCATCTATCTCAGGCATACATAACCGCCTGCAGCCATTTCTGAGCCTTCGGGCATTCTCATGAGGCCTGAACATGGCTACCCTATTATCCTTCGTCCTGTAGGCTTTCATGCCCTCAAAGATCCCCTGTCCGTAATTAAGGACACAGGCCGAAGGGTAAATCTCAAATGGCCCGTAATCCACTATTTTTCCATCATCCCACTTCCCATTCCTATAATGGGAAACGAACATTTTTTTTGCAGGTTTTATTTCAAATCCTAATGAATCCCAATCAATATCAACCATGTCCGAAAGCCTCCCAAAATTTTTGAATAGAATATTACAATAGTTTAAAATTATCAAGGATTAATTTTTGCTGGCAGGCAACAATACCACTCTATACCCCTTTTCTGGATAGGCATATTTCCTTTCACTTTACATACCGGATAAGATATGATAGGATTTTTCCGATAATTTCCCTAAAAAACCGCAGCAAAGATACACATTATAGAATTACTTAATATAACTACATAAACGAAAAAAAAATACTCAGGGAGGTAAGCAGATGCGTATCTACGGAAGAGAATTTACCAGAATTGAGATTGAAAAGCTTGTCGGGAATCTGAACCAGATAGGGGGAACAAAGCATTTTGAGTATAATTCAGGGAGGGCAAAGGGTGTTTCTGCAATAGATGTTAATACAGGAGCAGGTCTCGAGTTTACGGTAATCCTCGATAGAGGTTTTGATATTGAGAGCTGCTATTACAAAGGGATAAATCTCGTTTATAAAACTCCAAATGGAATTACCAATCCTGGATTTTATGATCCCTACGGACTTGGGTGGCTTCATACATTTTTCGGTGGATTACTTACAACATGCGGGCTCACATACTTCGGACCTCCAGGAAAGGACGGGGAAGAAGAACTCGGACTTCACGGCAGATATTCAACCATACCGGCTGAAAAAATATGCGATCTCTCACGGTGGGAGGGGGATGAATATATTATTGAGCTAAAAGGAACTGTAGAAGAATGCGTTCTTTTTGGTGATAAGCTAAAACTGACTCGTACATTAAAAACAACTCTTGGAAGCAGGAAATTTACAATAACCGACACAATTGAAAATTACGGGTTTAAAGAATCGCCACTTACAGTACTCTACCATATGAATATGGGATTCCCACTTCTAGATAAAGGAGCTGAATTATGCATATCATCTGGGAAAGTAGAACCATACACAGAATGGGCAAAAAAAGGACTTGAGGAACATAAAATTTTCAGTGAACCAATTTCAGGTTTCCAGGAGCAAAACTACTTACACACCATGAAGGGAGATAGAAACGGCTGTGGATATGCAGCAATGATAAATAAAAATCTTATGGGAGGCCTTGGACTGTACCTCAAGTTCAGGCTTGACTCACTCCCCTATCTCAGCGAATGGAAGATGATGGGAGAAAAAGACTACGTGGTGGGGCTTGAGCCCTGTAATACAAAGATAGAAAACAGGGCCGATCTTAGAAAAAATCGAAGACTCCCAATAATAAAACCCGGCGAAACAATCGAAACTGAGATAGAGGTTGGAATCCTCGAAGGAGAGGAAGAAATAAATAACTTCCGGAAATTGGTTTCTGATATCACAGGATAAAAAATCACAAAAAATACTTGACTTACGGTTGACTTACGGTTATAATATACGGTAGACTTACGGATTGGAGTAAAAAAATGTATCTCACCGAAAAACAAAACCAGGTCTACCGGTTCATCAAAAATTACATTAAAAAACACAATATCGCCCCGGCCTACGAAGAGATAAAAAAACATTTTGGGTTCAAGTCGATGGGGACGGTTCACGATTACGTAAGAATACTGGAGAAAAAAGGCTACGTAAAACGCACGGGGAGTAATCAGAAGAGAGCCCTCCAGGTTATAGATTTTGGAAGTCGCACTGTAACGATTCCCCTTGTTGGTACCGTTGCTGCCGGCAGTCCCCTTGAGGTGTATGAAATCCAGGAATACATAGAGGTACCATCCGAAATGCTGGGAAAAGGGGAAAACATCGCACTGAAGGTCAGGGGAAACTCGATGATCGATAGTGGCATATACGATGGAGATATAGTAATTGTCAAAAGGCAGAGCACAGCCGAGAACGGCCAGATAGTTGTGGCCCTTGTTGACGGTGCGGTAACAATAAAAAGAGTGTATTTTCACAGGGACTCTGTAGAACTCCGTGCAAGTAACCCCGAAATTGAACCCATCTTCGTAAAAGAAGGCCAGGATTTTCAGATTTACGGGGTTCTTGTAGGTCTCTACAGAAAGTTTACCTCGTGAAAGTTTATCCCCTGAATGAGTGTAGAATCCAGGGGCAGCAAGAATCTCAGGATTAGAACAATACTGAATAACGTGAAATTAACATAATAAACCAGGAAACAATACCAATATCAACATAAAAATTGGTACCAGAACGAATGTGAGTTTTTTGAAAAAGTCAAATACAAAATAGTCAAATGCAAAATAGAATTAAAAATATTGCGGTGCTGGCGAACTTCGAACAATTTAAATTAACATTGCTTGACATTATGTCAATAATTTGCGCTTCATTATAAAAACTCGAAGTTCGACTCGCTAAAAATTAATACAAGAGACTAATACCTAAATTAATACCTAACTTAATACAATGAAAAAACAGCAAGTAAAAAAGACAGAAGCCTGGAAATCCTTATCCCCAGATAATTCCTTCAGGGCCAGAAAACCCCGGAGGATTCTCTGCGTGAGATTTCCCCATTTATATCTCCAGCTTGCAGAGCAATCCACAAAAACTGAAAAAGGGGCTTCCATTATCGTAGCTTCCGGAGAGGAAGCCGAATCCACCATAGTCGACTTCTCCAAAGATCTGGCCGGTGCTGGTATAAAGAAAGGAATGTTTTTAAAAGATATATATCTTCCCGGTATTGAGCCATATATTTTTCCGGCACCTTATGCACTTGCCGAAAAAATAAGGCTTGATATTCTCAAACTTCTTTCCGAGTTTTCCCCCGAGGTTAAGAGTCCTTCCCCAGAGGAGTTTTACATCAATCTTACAGGAACCCAAAAACTCATGGGAAGAGAAATAGACACGGCAACACGAATAGCATTCAGGATTCTATGTTCCCTTAAGCTTGTGGCAAACTGCGGTATTGGATCAACTCCTCAACTTGCCAGGATGGCATCTACCATAGCCGGCCAGGGAGGGGTATATGAGGTACTCCCGGAGGCCGAGGATATTTTTCTGGCCCGCCTCTCTCCCCTCCTGATCCCGGGTATAAGCAGATCCACGAGAAAAAAGCTTCTCGCCGAATACAATATCAGTTCGATTTCAGAACTACGGCAGATGAATACAGAAGAACTCCTCACCCTTTTTGGGAAAGAGGGGCTGGTACTGCATATCCACTCCCGGGGAGGGGGCAAAATCTACAGCAACAGATACATTGAAAGCCGACATAGTGAAAAAAGGCATTTCAGGGATACCCGCACAATCCCCGTCGCCACCACCAATCCCAGTGTTATTTACTCTGTTCTCCACGAGCTTCTCTCAGCCCTCTGGGCCCGTTCGAGAAGCGAGGCCCTCTTCCCGGGTAAATTATCTCTGGGCTTTATCTACACCGACAATTATACAAAAACGCTCAATCGAAAGTTGAGGATTTGTTCGACCAGCGCGAGAGACACCTATTTAAAGTTAAAACAAATGGCAGAGAAGCTACTCACAAGAAGGGTAAAGGTTAAAAAAATCGAGCTTGTTTTCTCAGAGCTCTCCCCAGCTCCCCAACAGTTACTTCTCTTTGATGAAGAAAACAATAAACTAAAATTAAATAAAACCCTGGATCAATTTTCCGGTCTGGTATCCACGCCTTTTCTCAAACATAAAAACCACGTGGCAGAACACGTTCGCGAAAATGATAAAACCTCCACCTCCCAGGCCCGAGGAAAGATATCCAAAACATCACAGCAGAACTCATCAAACGTTAAATCTGGCTAAACATTGGAGAAGAGGTTATGAGCCACTCCGAATTGCATGCATCCGTATCAAACCCATCTGGATCTTTTGAACCGGAGTTCCATAGCTCAAACCTCCCAGATCCTGGTACAAAAGCACTGGAGGTAACCGAACCCGCCGAACCAGATCTCTATCACCCACAGCCGGGAAATCCAGAATCTCCAGTATCAAAACCATTTGTATTTATTGAAATGCACTCGGTTTACTCGATGTGTGAAGGAACGAGGTTCCCGAGTGAGCTGGCTCAGGCGACGAAAGAAAGGGGACTGGAGTACATCTCTCTCTGCGATAATAATGGTTTTTACGGCCTCGTCCGCTACATCCAGGAGGCAAAATCCCGCGGTCTTAAACCCCTGATTGCTTCGAGGATTGAAAAATCCGGTTTCAGCATAATAGTGGTTCCAAAAAACCTCACCGGGTACGGTAAACTATCCTGGCTGATTACAGAATGTAACCTAAATCAGAACTTCGATCCCAAGGAATGGATTCTCAAAAATATGCCTTCCGAATGGGTTATAATCACCTCAGATAGGGATGTATGTCTTGAAGGAAAACGTTCAGAAAAATCAGGGGTATACGCAGAGATCAATGTGCTGCAAAAAGATTACAGGAAAACCCTTCTCTTTGCCCGAAGAAACAAAATCCCTCCGGTATTGATATATCCGGTCTACTTCCTCGCTAAAACTGACTTCCACCTCCACAGGGTCCTCAGGGCAATAAAACTTAATAAAACCCTCAATACACTGGATTATGAAAAAGACCTGAGAAGCAGAAAGAGCTATTTTCCCACGCCGAATTACATCTGGACCAGATACAGCTTCATGGAGGATGCAATTCTCAATACCATCGAAATAGCAAAAAAATGTTATTTTGAGTTTCCCCTGGGAAGAGCAATTCTGCCCTCTCTCGGCAACAACAGCTTTGAGAGGCTTAAAAAAATCTGCGTAAAAAACCTGAAAAAGCGTTACCGTGAGATCACTCCTGAGATAAAAGAAAGGCTCGAGAGAGAGCTCAGCCTTATCCGAGAAAAAGGTTTTGCCGATTACTTCCTGATAATGCACGACCTGGTACGGAGGTGCGGATATACATGCGGGAGAGGTTCAGCAGCTGCATCCCTTGTTTCATATCTGCTGTTCATCACCCATGTTGATCCCGTAACCCACAACCTTTACTTTGAGAGATTTATCAACAAATACAGGCCGGATCCTCCAGATATTGATGTGGATTTTCCATGGGACGAGAGGGATAACATCCTCCGGTACAT
The DNA here is from genome assembly GCA_964518675.1 of uncultured Spirochaetota bacterium. Lineage (GTDB taxonomy): Bacteria > Spirochaetota > B62-G9 > B62-G9 > CAZFGQ01 > CAZFGQ01. The sequence continues at coordinate 14,197 of CAZFGQ010000023.1, read as the reverse complement.
CTTCCAAAAATACGGCACTGAACACACAGCAATGGTTTCGAATCATATAACATTCTCAGCCCGATCCTCCCTCAGAGAAGTGGCAAAGGTATACGGTGTACCCGACCAAGAGATAAGCAAAATAACAAAAAGAATAGTCCTTTACTACAGCAGAGAGCATGATGATTTCTACCAGGCACTGGTAAGTGGTAATGGCTCCGTAAGAGAAAGGAACCACTCACCGGGTTTTCCCTCACAGATCTACAGGGATGCAGTCAATGTACACGGCAGGCCAAGGCATCTTTCCGTACACTGCGGCGGGGTTGTAATCACCCCAGAACCCGTTTCCAGATATATACCGGTTGAGAGGGCCACAAAAGGGGTAAGAATAATTCAGCTCGAGAAAGACCAGGCAGAAGAGTTTGGCTTCATCAAACTCGACATCCTTGGAAACAGGAGCCTCGGAGTGGTAAGAGATACACTCGAGAGAATAAACGCTCACTACGGTATAAAAATAAGATATTCAAGATTTAATCCCCTCAGGGACGGAGAAACCATCGAGATGCTTGCAAAGGGCAAAACCATTGGTGTATTTTACGTGGAATCACCGGCCATGAGGCAGCTCCAGAGAAAAACTGGCAGGGGAGACTACGAACACCTCGTAATTCATTCCTCGATAATACGGCCTGCCGCAAACAGGTACATAAAAGAATATATAGAACGACTCAGGGGAAAAGCTTACACACCTATCCTACCTGAAATGAAAGAACTTCTCTGCGAAACCTATGGAATAATGTGCTACCAGGAAGATATTATGAAAATAGCAATGGAGGTTGCAGGATTTAACCTCGCAGAGGCAAACGAATTGAGAAAGGTGGTATCAAACAAAAATAAACTTACAAGAAAGCTTGAGCTAAAAAATCAATTCTATGAAAACCTCAGAAAGAGGGGCGTATCCCGACAAAAAATCGATGAGATCTGGAGTATGATAGAATCTTTTTCTGGATACAGTTTCTGTAAACCTCACAGTGCCAGCTACGCCCTGCTTTCCTTCAAAGCCTGCTTTCTAAAAGCTCATTTCCCGGCCGAGTTTATGGGAGCTGTAATAAAAAATGGAGGTGGGTATTACATCCCCTTTGAGTACATCTCCGAGGCGAGAAGAATTGGCCTGAAAATAGAAAAACCAGAAATAAATGCGAGTGAGGTGGGTACCTACGGGAAAAAAGATACCATATACCTCGGTTTTGATACTATAAAAGGTCTCAGTCGAAAGTTTGCAGAAATCATCATCTCTGAAAGAACCAGAAACGGGCCCTATAAGAACCTCAGAGATTTTATAAAAAGAACAGCCCCGGATCCTTCCGATATTACACTTCTCATCAAGGCAGATTGCTTCAGAGGGATAGAATCCTACAATCAACCCCAGTTGTTGTATCTCGCCCATATGTACCATAAGGCATACTCCAGAAATCACTCCACCGAACCGGAGCTTTTCCAGCTTGATGTTGAGTTCACACCTCCAGAGCTGAAAACCCCCGGTTTAAAACAAAAACTCCTAAATGAGATTGAGATATTTGGCTATCCGATAGCAGTACATCCAATGGAGCTGATTCGAAAAATGCTTCCGCCATCCATTATCAGGGCAGTTGATATTGAAAAATACATAAATAAAAAAATCCATGTTGCCGGTGTTCTTGTAACCTCAAAAACGGTACTCACCAGAACAAATGAACTCATGCAGTTTATAAGCTTTGAAGATGAAACGGCAATATTTGAAACAGTATTCTTTCCGGGAGTTTACAAACATTATGGGGCAATTCTCGATGAGCTAAAACCCTATATCCTTTACGGTGAGGTTCAGGAAGAGTTTGGAGTGGTAAGCCTCAATGTGCTTCATGTAAAGAGGGTACATTTTGACGATTACTGGAAGACACAACGGGAGAAACCTGAGTATTTCATTGCTTAAAAATTAGGCAGGTTTGATAGAAAGGCATTTTGTTAAACTTGATACTTTCACCCGTTATTTGTACCTTTTTCTGGGGGACCAAATGTGTGGAAGATTTGTTCAAAAATCAGAGAGAAAAATTATAGCCGACGAGTTCTACGTTGGAGAGTTTTTTGATGACGTGGTAATAAGCTATAATGTCGCCCCCGGACAAAAAGCCGGGGTGATTCTCAGGGGGCATGGAACCAACACATACCACCAGTTTAAATGGGGGCTTGTTCCATCATGGGCAGATGATCCATCAATCGGTAACAGGATGATTAACGCCAGGGCTGAAACCTTAAGAGAAAAACCCAGTTTCAGAAAAGCCTTCTCAAAAAGACGGTGTATTATTCCCGTTGATGGCTTTTTCGAATGGAAAAAAACCGGCAGTCATAAACGCCCATTCTATATATTCAGAAAAGATAAGAAACCATTTGGTCTTGGAGGGCTCTGGGAACAGTGGCAGGCACCAGATGGTAGCATTCTCAAAACATTCACAATAGTAACCGTTGATGCAAACCAACTCCTGGAAGAACTCCACAGCAGGATGCCACTGATAATCTCGGAAAAACATCTCGATATATGGCTAGGATCGGAGAATCCCGGTGATGTTTTTGATCTTTTAAAGCCTGCACCGGAAGACATGCTGGATTTTTACGAAGTCTCAACATTCGTAAACTCACCTGCCAACAACAACCCATTCTGCATCGAACCTGTAAGCTTGTAATTAACTGGAGGCATTAAAATAAAAGAACTTTTATAACAAGAGTACAATAACTATATTCTCAAGACTTCTTTGCAATTAATGTAAATATATTAAAATATTTTTCTTTTCTCATTTTTATTATGGTTTTAAAATTTATTATATAAGAATAATTAAAAATATATTGTTTATAAAATTTTTTGTGGTATACTTTAGCTCAATAATTAAAAAGTAGTGGATCGCTCATCTAATCTCTCTTCAATAATAAATGATTCATACTTTTTATAGTGTATCTTCTTTGATTAGTCGAGATCTTCAAAGATTTATTATGTAAAATTATCCTGGAGGCTTATAAAATGAAGCAAAATTATATAAAATTAATTCTTATTTTTTTATTAATTCTTTCGGTTATGCTTGCGTTCGTCTCCTGCGAGATTGCAAAAGATGTTTTAGGTCCTGACAATGAGAGTGAAGGTACAACCGCTGATGGAGGCGGAGATCAGATCATTGAATGGCAAGATGGATTGGTTGTTACAATTGATGGATCCAATAGCACGGATCCTGGAGGTGGAACCTTAACGTATAAATGGGAACTTATCCAAAGGCCATTTGGTTCAATCCTTGAACTCGGGGAGTTTGATACCCAACCAATAGCCTATTTCAAACCTGATGTTCTGGGTATATACATCGTCCGTTTAACGGTAAGAAATGAGAACTACCAGAAGGATTCTGTAGATGTCAGAATCACTATTATAGAACAGAGTACAAATAAATCACCTGTACCAATTATAACCTATAGTCCTCTGTCTCCTGTAGAGGGTGAGCTGATAACCTTCTCAGGTGTAAGCTCTTATGATCCTGATGGCACGATAGTAAACTATAGCTGGTATATAGGTGGAATAACACTTACGGGTGATCATGTTACCTACATCTTTAACACTAAAGGTGACTACAATATAACACTAACAGTAACAGATGATAAAAACGATTCACAATCAACAACTATTACAATTTCTATTGCCATTCAGAATAATCCACCAGTAGCCGTTGCTTCGGCAGATGATTATACACCAACAATTGGTCAAACCATAACATTTACCAGTAATGGCTCCTATGATCCTGATGGCGATACAATCACCTACCTCTGGGATTTTGGTGACAACAGTACATCTAATCTGGAAAAAGTTGACCATACCTATAACACTGAAGGCGTTTACTATGTAACATTAACGGTTACTGATAGTTATGGGTTATCAGATTCTACCAGTATCAAAATAACAGTTGGAAACCCAACAAACAATCCACCCATAGCCGATGCCGGCTCCGATCAGACTGGCTTAATATTCGAAGAGATATTATTCGACGGCAGTGGTTCTACAGACCCGGAGGGTGATGCACTCACCTATAATTGGAGTTTCGGGGATGGTGAATCAGCCTCTGGAAAGGTCGTTTCCCACAGGTATACAAAAGAAGGTGAGTACAAGGTAGTATTGACAGTAAAGGATATAGCTAATAATCAAAGCCAGGATGCTGTTATTGCAACTGTTAAAATAAAACCCGTAAGCGCACTCATTGTAACAGCCGGAAACCTGGGTGGTATAGGTCCATTTATTGAATCACTTGCAATAAGTAAGTCAATCTCCAGCTTGAAATCCTATGATGCGACAAAATCAATACCAGCACTAGATCCTGGCGAGCACCAGGTGGTTATAGTTGCCTCATACAGTGGTTGGGCAGACAGTGAAAAAATGGGATATTCACTTGCCAAATATATATCTAATGGTGGGAAGGTAATTCTCCTTGGTGCATCATTATGGACCTACAGGGGAACTTCTCAAACCTATACATTGGCAGGGGATATTCTTGACCCGAAGTTCTCACCATTTGCTCTGGGTGATTATACTAAAGACCCTTATACAGATTTAGATCTGCCAAATCACCTTATCTTTGCAGGTGTATATAAAATAACAACAGGAACCTATGGAAAGAATGATATACAGGGAGAGGCAACACCCTTGGGTTATTTCATTTACAAAGGCTCACAAGCGGGCAGCCTGGGTGCATTAAATAATAATTTACCCGTTGCTGCATACAATGTGATGCCCTATTCAGGTATATGGGAACCAAAAACAGATGACTTCATTCTTCTAATCGAAAACACCATACTGTGGCTTGTGGCAAACTATTAGTATCTCTACAAGAATTTATTAGGCATTAACTATTATAGGGTTTACCACAGATTTAACATCAGAGGCTCTTATAAAAAATCAACGATACGTTTTTTAAAATTAATTAATGCTATCCCTGCTTTCTGATATTTTTATGATAAAAAATAAATTTTAAATGGCCTATACTAAAATCCAAATCCTCCTCCTCCCATAATTATCCAGTAATCCAGAGCTATTCCTACATAGGCGTGGATCAACAGGGATGGGATAATTGAACGAAACCTGAAAACAAGTATGGGAAATATTAATCCTGCAACCAGAGCCATCAATGTTTCGCTCTGAGGCTGTGTAATATGGAGGATTGTGGTCAGTGCAAGAGAAACAGCTATGGCTGGAACATCACCATATGCATCCCTTATCCCGAACAAAAGGAATCCTCTAAAACAAAACTCATAACCCACATAGTAGAAAAAATAAAACACAGAGCTTACAATAAATCCATTCACCCCACTTCTGGCATTTTCAACGGCAGGGTATATCTCAATAAACTCGGGCCTTTTTGCACCGAAATAAACAAGCGGTGTCACTATCAAAATACCGAGAAGGATAACAAATAAACTCAGCAAACCTTCAGGCAACTTGAACCCATAATCGATCAATCTTTCTTTAAATCCGACCCTGATAATAATCATGGGAATTATGCCAAGAAGAAATAATGCCAAACTCCTCTGATAATAAACAGAAGCAGCCTGTGCCTTGAGAAAGCTAGTTGATTTGTTGAAATATTTCAGATAAAAATCAGCACTTCCCTCATAATGGTAAAGAATGTATAGAACCGTTACGGCAGCTAAAATAAAAAATACCCTTCCGCTTTTTCCTCTCTTCATGCTCAAGAAATTGTAATCTCTTCCCATAATTTCCTCCAGCGAGATATCTATTTCTTTAATCTCTTCCTTGGAATAATAAAAAGAGCAATCTCAAAAAGCCACCAAAAATATCTTTATAATTCTTACAAGAAAAAGTTTGATTCCCACAATTCAGGTGTTGTACTTAGAGATAAATCGTATTATTTTAATTTTTGCCAGTAAATTCCAAAATACGAAACCAAAGGGAGCCTCAGATAAATGAAGTTAAAAGAAAAGAGGGTTAAATTAAACCTCACTGAAAACGCACTTACAGTACTCAAAAAAAGGTACCTGAAAAAAGATGAAAAAGGCAACCCGGTAGAAAAACCAGAGGATATGTTTGAGAGGGTTGCATACAACATAGCTGAAGCTGATAAACTATACGACAAAACAGCTTCGATTGAAGAAACAGCAGAAAGTTTTTACAACCTTATGGCCAGTCTCGATTTCCTGCCGAACTCCCCCACCCTTATGAATGCGGGAAGAGAGCTGCAGCAATTATCAGCATGTTTCGTACTTCCTATAGAAGATTCTATTGAGAGTATATTTGATGCCGTTAAGTATACAGCTCTGATCCATAAAAGTGGGGGCGGAACCGGATTTTCTTTTTCACGACTTCGGCCAAAAAATGATGTTGTAAAATCCACAAAGGGGATTTCCAGTGGACCCGTCTCTTTTATGAGAATATTTGATATAGCCACTGAAACTATTGTCCAGGGTGGCACACGAAGAGGAGCAAACATGGGTATTCTGGATGTTCACCATCCAGACATCATTGAGTTCATCAATTTAAAATCGGAACAACATATCCTGACAAACTTCAATATCTCGGTGGCCGCCACTGACAGATTTATGCATGCCGTTATAAATGGGGATGACTACGAACTGATAAACCCAAGAACACAGAAGGTTGTTGGTACATTGAATGCACGAAAGGTATTCGAATTGATAGCCGAGAGAGCATGGCAGTACGGCGATCCCGGACTCGTTTTCATAGATGAGATTAACAGGCACAATCCAACACCCGCACTTGGAAGAATAGAAGCCACAAATCCCTGTGGTGAACAACCACTTCTACCATACGAATCGTGTAATCTGGGATCAATAAACCTGAAGAATATGGTTGTTGATGGTAAAATCGAATGGGATAAACTCAGGGAGACAATTCATCTTGCAGTCCATTTCCTCGACAATGTGATAGACATGAGTAAGTTTCCACTCAAACAGATCGAAGAGATGACAAGAGGCAATCGTAAGATTGGTCTCGGTGTAATGGGCTGGGCCGACATGCTCATCAAACTTGATATTCCATATGATTCAGAAGAGGCATTTGAACTGGCTGAAAAACTCATGAAGTTCATAAAAGATGAAGCAGATAAAGCATCAGAAGAACTGGGAGAAAAAAGAGGCACATTCCCCAACTGGGATAAATCAATATATGTAAAACAGGGAAAACATTTCAGAAATGCAACACGAACAACAATTGCACCAACCGGGACAATAAGCATAATAGCAGGTTGCTCCTCAGGAATAGAACCACTATTTGCCGTATGCTTTACAAGAAACGTCCTTGATAATACAACACTTCCCGAAACAAACCCGCTGTTTCTTGACATTTCAAAAAAAGAGGGATTCTACTCCGATGATCTCTTAAGAGAGATTGCCAAAACTGGCAGGGTAAAGGGGATAAAAGGGGTACCAAAAAAATATCAGGATATATTCCTCACAGCCCATGATGTCGCACCGCTGGACCATGTGAGAATGCAGGCGGCTTTCCAGAAATATGTTGATAATGCAGTCTCAAAAACTGTTAACTTCCCCAACTCAGCAACCGTTGATGATGTAAAAAAAGTTTATCTTGAGGCGTACAGACTTAAATGCAAAGGAATAACTGTCTACAGGGATGGATCACGTGAAGAACAGGTACTCGTAACAGGAGCAACCAAAAAGGCAAAGAAAGAAGAAAAGCTCGCTCCTCGAAAGAGGCCAGAGGTAACCCGTGGTATTACAGAAAGAGTATTAACCGGATGCGGGTATCTTTACGTTACCATAAATGAAGATGATTACGGGCCATGTGAGGTCTTTGCAAGCATGGGAAAAGCGGGGGGTTGCGCAGCAAGTCAACTTGATGCCCAGGCCAGACTTATCTCAATGGCACTCCGCTCCAATGTGGACCCATACTCAATAGTTGAAAAACTAAAAGGGATGAGATGTCCGTCACCTTCCCTCCTGCCCCAGAAAGGTGGAAGGATTCTCTCCTGTTCAGATGCCCTTGCCAAGGTTCTGGAAAGATACCTTGAGGAGTTCTACGAAAGAAAGGGAATCCCAACAAGAGAGAAAAAAGAAGAAGAGGATGAGGAACTGTATAAGCTAGAACAGTTGAAGTTTGAATTCCAGTCCGATGAAACAGCCAAGAACATTGCCGGAATGTGCCCGGAGTGTGGCGGTGTTCTCGAGCACGAGGGAGGATGTGTGGTATGCCATATGTGTGGTTACTCAAAATGCTAGTACATCAACCATTAATACGCTGTAAAATCAGCTCTCCCAATCACCAGATAACAACCCATTATAAACAAAACCCTTATTACCTTTCAATACCGACAATAAAAATAAAATCTCTTGTTGAATACCTGAAAAAGTAAAATATAAAATACTTCATTTACCCATTCTCAAAAAAAGATACCAAATTTAAACTTGCTTTTAAAAACAATACATATATAATAAGACTTAACAATAAAGATTGTAATTTTTATCTATAAAAAAGCGATTAATTATATAAATAGGCTTCCTAAAATGAAATTACTCGTACCAATAATGAACTTCTTCATATTATTTCTGGTTTCATGCTGCGGATGTGCAAGAGTCCCGGTACCTACAAACAGCGAGGAAAAAGAAGATAGCCAGGAAGAAATTCTTACCATAATATTTGAAAAGGATAAAATACTTGACACAGAACCGGTAATATTTGAGGTAAATGGATCTACCGGAACGGTAAAGTGGTATACTATTCCAGAAAATTCCGGAATCTTTGAGCCTCCCGAAGGGGAAAGAGTCATTTTCCTCCCCAACAATATTTTCAAAGACACACAAATAACCATAATAGCTGAAGATGAGGCAGATAAAACAGATGAAATATCAATAATGATTATAGATCAAACAATTGAACCTTCCGAGGGAGACATACTTATAAACGAAATCGGGTGGGCAGGTAGCATGTACAGCGCCTATGACGAATACATCGAGTTAATAAACAAATCAGACTTCGACATATACATGTACGACTATCAGATTGAAAATGCAGCCGGTGCTAAAAATACTCTTACCATTTCGGGTAAAATAATGAGCCACTCGGTATTCTTAATAACCAACTACCCTTATAATGATGATAGAACTGCCATTAATAATGTTCCCGATTTTGTCTCTCCTCAACTATCACTGAACAACGGAATAAATGGACCGTTTATACTAAAAAGTCAGAATGGTAATATTTTAGATTCTGTCGGAAACGGAGAATCTTACATCCATGGTATCAATTCCCAGGATGAAAAATCCTCCATGTCAAGGTATACCTGGTCAGTATCCTTTAACTATAAAACTGAAGAATGGTACACCGAATCAATTTCCTTGGGATTTAAAGATGGTACCATGGGCACTCCCGGGGAAGAAAACTCAGATATACCCATACAGAACAAACCAGTGGACGACGATGCCCGGGCTATTATTACCGAATACTACATAGACTATAACAGGAATGATGTTACAGATTGGGTTGAGCTCTACATAACACGAAGAGGATCTATTGAAAACTTTGTTGTAACAGATCTGGATAACCTTAAATCAGACAGTTCTATTTCTGGAGGCGAAGACATCTTTGTAGAAAAGGGTGATTATATATGTGTCATATGGGGAGAAGCTTCCCAACAGGCAAATGAAGTGTTTCCCCAGGATATAGAAATTTTTTATATTCCCGATGTTAAACCGACCGGAACAAAAGACGAACTCGTACTTATGATCTCAGGTTCATTTATGGATGGACTTTGCTACTACTCCATCGATGAACCTCAAATTGACGATGAACAATCAATGCGAGATTTTGGCTGGACTGGAGAACCGATTTTCGGTAAACATGGATCAAGGATATTTGACTCCGAGAGCCAAACATATCTTGAAGATCTGAATGCAGGAGTCTGGCAAACGGAAAAACCTGAAACACCAGGTTACTGAAAAAAATATGCATCTTAAACTCGCCAAATCTCAAAAATATATTATCTTGATTAGATCAAATGCTAAAATACATAGACAGAAAAAGACAGGTAATAAAATCCATATATACAGGCATAGGGAAAACAGGTGTAATATACCCTACCTCATTTCTCGTTGCCATCGCCCAGGGGATGATAACCCTGGGGATTATCTTTTACCTTAAAGAATACTTTAATGCACCCCCTCCACAGGTCGGGTTCATCACAGCCCTATGGGCACTGAGCTATATAATCGGGTGCCTTTTCTTCAGACCCCTTTCAGATAAAATACTGCCCAGGTATATACTGATCTCCTCGAGTTTTATAAAGTTCGTTCTTATAACCCTATTAAGATACACAGGTAACCTTAAAGTTGTATTTTTCCTATACTCACTTTATGGATTTATAATTGCTTTCTTCTGGCCTCCCCTTGTAGGCTGGTTATCACAGGATACCGAGGGGAAAATGCTTGGCAGGATCATGTCCAGGTACAACTTTTCCTGGAGCCTCGGTATTATAATAAGCCCATTTCTAGCGGGACAATTAAGCCAGATAAACATATCTCTACCTCTTCTATATGGGAGCCTTCTCTACCTCCTATCAAGTATTCTCTTAATTCTGGCAGCCACTACCCTTCCCAGAATCAAAGAAGATAGGGATACAAATATCAACACCGTCTCCCCGAAGATTGAGGATCACAGTACACCCATGAGGTTTCCCGCCTGGTTTGGAATATTTACCACCTATACCGTAATTGGTATAATTCTCAATATTTTTCCCCTTTTTGCAATGGAAAATCTAAAACTAGACAAAGGCACCGTTGGAATAATCATACAGATGAGGGCCATCTCATCCACAGTCGGATTTATCATTCTTGGTAGACTCACCTTCTGGCATTTTCGATTTTCACAGATGGTAACTGGGCAGATAATCCTTGCAATAATGGTTTTTTTACTGAGCATAATTACCAATCCAATTATCATAGCATTTCTTGTATTTGTAATCGGGTTATGTATGGCTCTGAGTTATTCCAACAGTGTTTTCCATGGGATATCGGGAAGTGTTAACAGGGCAAAACGGATGGCAATCCATGAATCGCTTATATCCTCAGGGTTAATCCTTGGTTCCTCTGCAGGAGGGGTAATCTATCACACCCTGTCAATGAAGACATTATTCTTACTTTGCTCTGGATTTGTCTTATTCGGGGCCCTAATACAGTGGATAATCTACCTATTATTCGTATCAAAAAGATAAACTTGAATATAGATCAAACTTCGTATAATCCCTCTGTAGTTTAATTATTACATTAGAGGAACCATTATTCTATTTTTTTCAATTAAATTTTCCCAAAACTTACTGGCAGATAATGCAACAGTACAAATCTCTCTTTTTCAGGTTTTACACAGTACTATATTACCATTTTATTCATTCACCCATTATGGTAACGAATACTTGCCGGTCTCTTGGTCTATTATCAAAGTCTATAAGAATTACCTGCTGCCAGGTTCCCAGTATCAGTTTTCCATCCCTGAATGGAATTGTAATATCCTGTCCGGTCATTGATGCTCTCACATGGGCATAACCATTCCCATCATGCCATCTCAGATTGTGCATATAATTTCCATTTCTTGGAGCAATTCTTTCGAAAGCCTCTTTCAGATCATGGATCAACCCATCTTCATATTCAACAGTTGTTATGCCCGCAGTACTCCCAGGGATAATGGCAGTTAATATTCCATCACTCAAACCACTATCCCTGAGAGCATCTTTTAGATGCTGTGTAATATCCAGAATATCAGTTTCACCTTTTGTCTCAATGGAAAAAGATGTATTAAATATCCTCATTTATGAACCCCCCTATTTGCTCAATCGCATGGCTGAAAACTTCCCATGCCTTCTCATCCACTTTCTCGTCAACAATCCTTTTACCCTCCTGAGGAGATATTACTTCCATCCTCACCACCTCCTTTTCTCAGAAGTATTTTTCGTAAAATCAGATAGCCTTTCCTTTATCTGAATAAGCCCGTTCTCCTCTATAGTCATAACCCAGGTTTCCTGACTGTGGGCGGTTAACCTGCATCCATCTATCCGGATTGTTCTCAATACACCTCCAATGGGAAGACCATAGATGCTCTGATCAAACTTCGTTTCTATTAATTTTTTATCAAATACAATTGTGCCATCAACTATATGTGCAACTGCAAGCCCTCCTGCAGCCTCAGCAGATTCTGCCTGCTGAGAACTCCTCTTCTGGCTGATGAATATACCGGTCTGTCCATTCCCCTTCAAGAAATTAAACAATACTCTCACAACCTGTCTTGCAAGTATCTCTTTATGTTCGTAAAAACCGGTAACAGAATCAATTATCGTAAGATCACAATCCTTCTTTTCAAAGGCAATTTCCATGGTTTTAATAACAGTATAGATATTTTCTCTGAACTCACCGCTTCTTGAAGCATCAAGAATCACTATATTATTTTCAATATCTTCGAACTCCATTCCCAGAGCCACTGCCTTTTGCCTAAAGCCCATATAAAGGAACTCAGCAGGGCTCTCCACAGTTACAAACAGTACTTTACCACCATTTCCAGCATGATACACGGCAAATTGTTCTACAAAAACCGACTTTCCCGTATCAGCTATTCCAACCAGATTGAATACCCCTCCACGAGGAAGACCACCAAGTGGTTTTTTAACTGTCTTTCCCGATCTCTCATCAAACTCAATTGCATAAAATAATTCATCAAGTCCCGTACCGGTTGGAACCGAGGAGAGGCTCGGTGCAGTCTTCTTGATATCTTTAAGCTCCTTTATTAGGTAATTGTATTTACCCTCCTCCACATCATTTCTATATGAATAGCCTCCAGAATCCTCCCGTCTGAGATACTCGTTCCCCAGCATTTTCAATACCCTCTGCCTGATCTTTTTAACATATTTGTAAGAATTGTCTCAATTAATATTTTTCATATATTAAGGTAATAAACTTAACCCTTAAAATAGAAAATAAAATTATTTATTAATATGTGCTCCAAAGCGTGGGCAATCTAGATCAGAGTTTAGATATAGTAAAAAATTAAGAGGTTCTTGAAAAGGTGATGTAGCCCTGATACAACCAGATAGAAGTGTCCCAAACAGATCCAGAATAATGTGATATTCCAGATAAATTATACTCAGCCAAGGGCAACATCGAGGAGCATCATAACAGCAAACCCGATTATTACACCCATTGTAGCTGCATCTCCATTACCCTTCCTCTGTGACTCAGGTATGAGCTCCTCAACAACAACAAATATCATAGCCCCCGCAGCGAAGCTCAGAGCGTAGGGTAAAACTGGTTCTGCTATCAACACAGCAGCAGCGCCCAGAACGCCCGCAACAGGTTCTACCACACCTGATAATTGCCCAAACCAGAAGCTCCTGAGCCTGGTAAACCCTTCCCTCCTCAGAGGCATGGAAACGGCAAGGCCTTCTGGAAAGTTCTGGATACCTATACCAAACGCAAGGGCAATTGCTCCGGAGAGTGTTGCAGAGGGCAGGTTGTAATGTACAGCTCCAAAAGCAACTCCAACGGCAAGTCCTTCCGGTATATTGTGCAGAGTTATTGCAAGAACCAGTAAAATAACCCTCTGGAGATGTGTTTTTATCCCTTCAGCCTCCTCATCGGGAAATCCTATATGAAGATGGGGCATAATTCTATCTACAATCCTAAGAAAAACTGCTCCCAAAACAAATCCAATAACAGCTGGCATAAATGGTGGAAGTACTCCACCGGAGGCCATTTCTATGGCAGGTGCTAGAAGAGACCAGAAACTGGCGGCAATCATAACCCCACCGGCAAAACCCATCATTACATCAAGCAGCTTCTGATTGATTCGCTTTGCCAAAAATACAGTAGATGCTCCAAGGGCAGTTAAAAACCATGTAAATATCGTTGCCAAGAGGGCCTGCAACACTGGATGCAGGGCAGAAAGGAAGCCTATCATAAAAAACCTCCTTTAATTTGAAACAACAGATATTGTATTTATCAAAAAGGTTAAATATATATAATACTGGAAAGATTACAAATCTCTGATAAAACTATTTTAACTATTAGGGCGAACTTCGAGTTTTCATTATGAGACGCGAGTTATTGATACTAGATGAATAAATCAACAGATATTAATATAAATAGTTCGAAGTTCGCCGGCACTGCAACATTTTTAGTTTTACTTTGC
>CAZFGQ010000022.1:1715-39875 GCA_964518675.1 uncultured Spirochaetota bacterium | reverse complement strand
AATACTAATTTACACACAAATAAAACTCTTTGCAACTATTTACGCCAAAAACCCATTCAAGATATTTTCTTACCCCATTACCAGAACGTTAGTATATACTAAAAAGCTTATTCTGAAATGAATTTGGGAGGAAATAACAAAAATTTAGTAAAAGACCTTACACACACGGGATATAACCACCATCAACTACCAGAGTAATACCGTTTATATATGAGGCTCCCCGTCCTGCCAAAAATACCACAGATGAGGCTATTTCCCAGGGTTCGGCAAGTCTTCCTGCAGGTATTTTATTTGAATATGATTCAAGGATATCATTAACTGTGGTTCCTCTATCAATGGCTGTCTTTTCAGAAAGCTGGCGTAATCTCTCTGTTAATGTAAAACCTGGTGCAACATTATTTATAGTTATTCCATATTTTGCGTATTTTCCTGCAAGGGTCTTTGCCCAACCAACAACAGCCATCCTTACTCCATTTGAGAGTACAAGACTTTCAACCGGTGCCCTTGTTGTTATTGAGGTAATATTTATAACTCTGCCCCACCTTCTTTCAATCATTTCGGGAAGAATAAATCTAGTCAACTCCACCGCACTTAAAAAGTTTTGTCTGAAGGCATCTTCCCACTTCTCAGGGCTAAAACCAAGTGGGTCACCTGGGGGTGGTCCCCCGGCATTATTAACCAGTACATCCACCTTCCCATAAATATCTCTCACTCTTTTTACAATGGATTCTATCTCGTTAATCTCACTCAAATCGGCCTGGACGAAATCAGCTTCACCACCTCTATTCCTTATATGCTCACATGTAGCCATAAGGTCTTTTATACCCCTTGAAAGGATAATTACCCTTGCCCCCTCCTCAGCGAACATAATAGCACATGCCTTCCCTATACCTCTGCTGCCACCACAAATCAGTGCGACCTTTCCTCCAAGTCCCAGATCCACTTTACCTCCCCTCTCTATTTCCAAAAACTAAAGTTTTAGTTACAAAAAATACTATTATCCACCAAAGGAAACGAACAACACCATAAAAAATCCATACAATTTTTCGAATGGATCACTTGCTCCTGAATGAATGAATTACTTGCTTCTGAATATTGAAGGATCAATCCCAAGAGATTTTATCATATCCTGAAGCTGGCGTCTGTCAATTCCGGCAGCCCTGGCTGAAGCACTAACATTTCCATTATTTGCAATTAATAGTTTCTGGATAAAAATCCTTTCAAGCTCCTCTTTCTTTCCTTTTACCTGCCTGGTTTTATACTTTTTAAAATCCTCCCAGCTTGTAGGAATATCTTCGTATCCGTATTCATTTTCCGGTGCCACTTTGTATGATACATCAGTATCAAAAAATATTTTCCTAATCACCCGTTCATTATCTGACATCAGAATGGAACGTTCTATTACGTTTTTTAGCTCCCTTACATTCCCCGGCCAGTTATACGATAGTAATTCAAGTTTTGCTTCGGGAGAAAGTATATAGTTATCTCCATGCTTTGAAAGAAAATACTCACTTAGAGGGATTATATCTGCCTTTCTTTCCCTCAAAGGAGGAATATTAATAGGAATAACAGCTATTCTATAGTAGAGGTCCTGGCGAAAAGACCCCTCATCAACCATTTTTCTCAGATTTTTATTTGTCGCACTCAAAAGGAAAAGATCAACTCGTTTCTTAACATTACTCCCTATGGGATAATACTCAGGTATCTCCAGCACACTCAAGAGTTTCGCCTGAATTTCAATTGGCATTTCTCCTATTTCATCCAAAAATAAAGTGCCCCCATCGGATAGTGCAATCTTTCCCTCATAATCCTTTATTGCTCCGGTAAAGGATCCCTTTTTATATCCGAACAGTTCTCCTTCCAGAAGTTCACGCGGGATTGAGGCGCAGTTAAGATTAACAAATAACCCCTTTCTGCCCGAAACTCTATGGATATACCTGGCAATAAGCTCTTTACCAGTACCTGTTTCTCCAGTAATGAGAATTGGTGATTTAAATCTGGCAGCTTTCTTGCAAAGTTGTAATACCTGTATTGTAGATGGGTCCCATGTGAGAAACTCCTGTCCCTCCTCCTCAAAAGAGAAACTCTTCTCCAATTCTACCCCGGTGGGTGAACTGGCAATCTCTATATATGAAATAGCCCTTTCAATTGACTGTTCAAGCTGGGATATTTTAATGGGTTTTACAAGATAATCGAAAGCCCCTTTTTTCATAGTTTCTACTGCATGATCTATACTCCCATAACCGGTAAAAACTATAAAAGGAATTGTGCTCTCAATCCGCTTTATCTGTTCCATGAAACTTATTCCGTCCATTCCCGGAAGCCTAACATCCGTTACTATAAGCTGAGGACGATCTTTCTTAAAATCAGCAAACGCCTCCTCAGCAGTTTTAAATATTTTTATATTATATTTTGACGAGAGATTAATTCGAAAAATCTCCCGCATCTTTTCTTCATCTTCAATAATATAGATAAGTGGATTTTTATTTTTCATAGCCCTGCTTCCCATGTTTAATTTTTCTATCACAAGATACCAAAAATCATTTTCAAGCAGGTATCTCTATCAGGAAAGTACATCCTCCAGTATACTCTAAAAGCTCGAGATTGCCCTGTAATTTCTCCACAAGTTTTTTGGTAACTGTTAGACCAAGACCACTACCACTGCTCTTTGTTGTAAAGAAAGGCTCAAATATCTTTTCACGCAATTCAAGAGGGATCCCTGGCCCGCTGTCGCAAAAGTATATATACACAGCGTTTCCTTTTTTTGCATAATCAATGCTTATCTTGCCACCTTCCTCCATAGCCTCTATAGAATTGAGAGATAAATTTAACAATATCTGGAAAAGCATATTTTCATCAGTATTTATTCTGAGGGGTTGACCATTTTCTATTTCATACTCAATTTTTCTGTCTCTTAATTTATACTGCAAAAAGGCTTTTAATTTCTTGAATATTTCCTGGATATCGATGCTCCTAATATCAGGTTTAATCTCAAAGTTTAAACTCAATATTTTGTTAAGCATTACGTTAATTCTGTTTGTTTCCTCAAGAATAAACTCGAGCATTTTCTTTTTGTCTTCCTCCGGTATCTCGTCCTTCAATAGCGTTTCCACGGATGTAACAATAATTGAAAGTGGATTCCTTATCTCATGGGCAAGCCCGGATGCCATCTGTGCCATTACATTCAGTTGCTCCATTCTCATCTGATGTTTCTCTATCATCTTTTCATGCTCATACATAAGACTACGAGTTATAAGAGCAGGCAATAATACACGAAGGTTATTAAGTGTCGAAATATCGTCATAGCTCCAATTCTTCATTACTCCTAACTTAGGTAACAACAGGAGGGCAAAAACTCTGTCATCCTTCAAAATTGGAAGTATGAGGTTTATACCCAGCTCGCTTAACCTTACAATATCCTCTCTGTCATTCAGATAAATACTCAACTCCTCCAGCGTAACCCCCCTCCCAAGCCTGCCAAGAACCTTTATAATATCTGAGTCTGGATTAATCCTGTAATCAAACTCCTTTCCTATCGATTGAAACCTCAATTTTTCTTCATCCAGCAATAGCAAATATATATTCTTTATTCCAAAGTATTCATCTATTACCTCTCTCAGTCTTCGATACAACTCCTCCAGCGAATATGCATAACTCAGATACTCAAGTGGCTCCACCATATATAACCGTGAGCTGCTTAAAAGCTTGAACCTTTTTCTCAAAGTTGAAACATTCAAAAATCTTCTTATCGTTGAGGCAACAAGATAAATCAAAAATGCTTCAAGAATCAGAGTAATGCTCTCAGGAATCCCCAGTGTCCGGGATATCTCATTATGATTCTTCAATACAAACACACTGTAAATAAACACAAGAACCCCAATAAATGATGGATAAATTACTATTCCATAGACAAACCTCCTGAAATCCACAAGATGAAAACGAAATATTAAAATCACAAGAAAAAAAGAAAAAGCTCCAAGCAGGATACCAAGCCAGGGAAATGGTATTACGAAGAAATAATTTATTAAACTGACCGTGGATAAAACATAACCAAAGGGAACTCCAATTGATAGAAGAAGTATCAGTGTGTTTCTCTCATATTTTATTACCCTCTCTTTCGAGGCTAAAAGGAAGTTACGAGCAGCAAGAAATAGTAAGAAAAGTGAATATACCGTAAGCAAAAAGTACAATGCGAGGAAAGCAAAAGGAATATTCCTAAAAGAAAGAGCCCATCTACCATCGGGAACAGTCGGACGCGGTAGAGCTTTGGCCCTGGGAAATAAAACCACCATTAAAACAGAGAATAGTGCTGTAAGGAAAACTATGAGGTACAATCTCACCCTTTTAAATGATTTCTTCCTCGGATAAAAGAGGGATAGTATATAAAAAAGTGGCGCAAAGAATGATATCCCCAGGGAACCAAGTATTATAGAAGCATTTAAAAATCGCTCGGGTCTGAGATTTAGAAAAAGACTTATATCAAGTAGCAAGAAACACAGGATTATTAATGATAATATTCTATTCAAGTAATTCTGTGCATTATATGTCCAGACAAGATAACCAAGAGTTAATGTAACCACACATATAATTATCTGAAGGTGGGAATATTCAAAACTCATCGAATAAATATTACCATTAACATCAGTCTATGCAAACCAATTTTGCACTATTTATGCTGGAACAGCTTCTTTTTCCCTTTCTTCTCCCACCATCTCCTTTCCTGTAATTTTCTCATAAATCACACATTTCGGGTCTGCACCCAGTATGTCTCCGTATGCATATGCTCTTGCTCTGCATCCTCCGCATACATACTTATAATCCGGACAAACGAAATTGTAGTGATCCCTATCAACCATTTTCTTGCAAAGTTCAGAGTTTCTCCATATCTCAACAAATCTTTCTTCTCTTACATCACCTATTATAACATCAGGCATAAATACACAGGGTGTAACCTTGCCATTTGGCTGTACTGCAGCATAAACCCTGCCAGCCCCACATCCGCCAGCATAGGAAATTATACCCTTAATTGCCATAGCCTTATCCGTAGTATAATGGAAGAGACCAGAAGATTCTCCGCCAGTTCTGTCGTATATTATTCTGGCATAAATTGGTGAGGTACTGATTATATTTAATCCTGTTTCCTCTCTTCTCATGTGCCAGTTAAAAAGTAGATTTAACAGTTCCTCCCTTTCCTCTGCCGTAAGATCATCTTCGTAGTCTTCTTTACCTCTTCCAGTGGGTATGAAATTATAATGACTGAACGAGTTTACCCCCAGATCACGGGCGAGTTCAAGAACTAAAGGAACCTCATGAAGGTTTCTCCGTGTTACAACCATATTGATTCCAACATGTAATTTTTCATTGGCTACAAGATTCTTAATCCCCGCTATTGTTTTTTGAAAGCTTCCTTCTCCTCGTATAAAATCATGTGTTTCAGCTGAAGCACCATCCAGGCTAACAAAAACATTTCTTGCCCCACACTCGGCAATTCTATCGACAAGTCGTTTATCTGCCAGTAAAGTACCATTTGTAGCAATGCTTGTATGCATGAATTGGCTCGCATACTTCAACACATCAAAAAACCTTTTCTCCATGATGGGTTCTCCACCAGAAAAGGCGAGGAACGCTACATTGGCCTCTACCATCTGATTTATAAGTTCTATCTTTTCCTCAAAGCTTAATTCATCCTCCAGGCTCTTACCGGCACTCTGGTAACAATACCTGCACCTAAGATTGCAGAGATTTGTATAATTCCACACCACAACAAGCGGAGCATCAAATCTAAACGGCTGTTTTAATCCATACTTTCCTATGGTTGTCAGAACATTCAATACAGTCTGCCTGTTATGATGCTGGGAAAAAAAACTCTCCATCATGTCATCTGTTAATCCTATCTTCTTCATTGCGTAATTCAGGGTAAGTTTGATGGGAAGTCTCTGGAAAAATGGGACGGGTCCCTTTCTCTTTTTTTCGCCTGTGAAGATTTCATCAATAAAATCTCTACCCCGGGTTGAATAGTAGTTGAAAAGGTTTCTGACAATTTTTTTGTTCAATATCTTTTCGAGCCTGGCCATATGAATCCCTCCTTAACTTTTTACATTTCAATAATTTTTTTGCAAAAAATATGCCATATTCATTCAATGACTAATTTATTAAAATAAATAGAATTACAAATATGTTAATACTCGGGCATACCAAAACTGCGAGGAAAAATCTCGCACCTTAAAATTAAAAATCCACATTTAAAGAATTGATAGATCCAAAATACTTTGTTATACTCAAATAGAAGTTGGCTGGTTAAATATAACCTTCTGGCTTTAATATTCAGTCCAAATCAGGGAGTTTTAAAGACTGCATCGAGAGTAAAAACTTAAATAAATCAAAGAGGTGAAAGGATGGGCATGTATGGCTTAAAATCCATGTTGAAGGTACCCACTCAGGTGGTATTTGGAGATAACACCATCGAAGAACTAGGGTCACATGCTAAAAAATTTGGAAAAAGGGTACTTCTTATATACGGTGGTAATTCAATATTCAAAAGTGGAAACTACGATAGGGTAACTGAAACTCTCAGGAGGGAAGGCTTAGAGATCAAAGAGTATGGTGGTATTACGCATGACCCAGATGAGGATTTGGTTCAAAGAGCTGTTGAAAACACATTATCAGCAAATCCAGATGTAATAGTCGGAATAGGTGGTGGAAGCGTGATTGATATTGCCAAGGCAGTTTCAGTAATGGCAACCAATGGAGGAACAGTTTCTGATTACTGGGGTGGAAGGGAGTTTACAAGACCTTCTATTCCGATGATAGCCATTCCCACCACCTCAGGCACAGGAGCAGAGGTTACAAAGAATGCAGTAATATCCAACAAAGAAAAAACATTTAAGAAAAGCATTAGAACAGACTACATGACTCCAGAAATTGCGATTATCGATCCCACACTCACCCTGACCGTGCCTCCAGAAGTAACAATAGATACAGGGCTCGATGCCCTTATACAGAACCTTGAAGCATTCACATCGAAAAATGCTGGCCCTATAACCGATACTCTTGCCATAAAAGGAATTGAGCTCGGAGCAAAATACCTCCCGATTGCAGTAGAAAACCCCGATAATCTTGAGGCGAGAGAAGCCCTTTCACTTGGATCACTTTTTGGTGGAATTACACTTGGAAATGCAGGACTAGGACTTGCCCATGGATTATCACACCCAATAGGAATAAAATACGGTATCCCACATGGAAGAGCATGTGCAATAGTTATGCCCAAGGTCATCGAGTATAACTACCCGGCAAGAAAAGAAAAATACGACAAAATTGCAGGACTATTCGGGGAGGAGTGTGACGCCGTTTCCGGATTCAGGAAATTCCTCGATAAACTTGGCGTCTCTTACAGACTGAGAGATTATGGGGTAAAAAAAGAAGATTTCCCAATGATTATAGAATACTCAAAAGGTGGAAGCAGAAATTTCAATCCAATTCCACATTCAGATGAAACGGTATATAAAATGTTAGAAGAGATGTATTAACAACTCTTTTGCATGCTTTTTTATAGAGGTTCTAACAAAACCCCATTACGCCTGACTATAGTAAGAGCATTAGTGTTGAGATGTCTTTGACTTCCTCCTACCCAGTAATACAAACACAATAACTACAATTACAGTAAGAATTAAGAAACCAAGAGAAATTGGATGGGTGAAAAATATATCGACCTTGTTGCCTGCTATAATGAAAGCCTGTCTAAACTTCCTCTCCAGTAATGGACCAAGAAAAAAAGCCACAATCACAGGAGGTAAAGGAATTCGAAGCTTTGTCAGAAAATAACCAAAAATCCCAAATAAAAACATCGTCAGCACATCAAACAGGCTGCTATTAAATACATACGAACCTATTAAACAAAAAACAAGAATCATTGGGTACATAATCTCGTTTGGCAACCTTGTGACAAACCTTACGTACCTTACAAATAAATTTCCTACAAGAAAGGTAAAAATATTGCTTATGACCAGAACCGTAAATAAAGCATACAGCATAGGAGCATTATTCTGCATAAAAAGAGGCCCGGGAGTTAATCCCTTTATCATAAAAGCCCCAAGTATTAATGCCGCTGCTTCATTACCCGGTATCCCAAGAGTAACCAGAGGTACAAGGTTTGGTCCCACCACTGCATTATTGCCAGATTCAGCTGCTGCCACACCTTCTATAACCCCTTTCCCAAATCGTTCGGGGTGTTTCGAAGATCGTTTGGTACTCACATAGCTCAAATACGAGGCTACGGTTGTTCCTATCCCCGGTATTATTCCAATAATAGATCCTATTCCAACTCCTCTAAAAATAGCCGGAAGACACCTTCTAAATTCGTGGGGCAGAACCCGATGATTATCCGGATTATCATCTCCTTTTACTTTTTCAGATCTCTTTCCCTGGATATTAACACCGGGATGTAACTCAACTTCAATCAAACGCAAAACTTCCGACAATGCTAAAAGTCCAATTACCAGAGGAACAATCTGAAATCCCGCACTTAAATGCAGGGATCCAAATGTTAATCGTGGAGTACCCAATAGTGGATCAAGCCCAACAATACCTATCAACAAACCAAGACCAATAGCAATAAGACCTCTCACGGGCTCATCAGTAGCTACCATACTAATAACTACGAGTGAAAAAAGAATAATCATACTATACTCGGGGGGACCTATTTTAAGAGCAACAAGTGATACGGGGCCTGCAAGGAAAAAAAGCACGAAATCACTCATAGTATCGGCCATAACGGAGGAGTAAAGCGCAATTTTCAATGCTTTTCCACTCTTTCCCTGCTTGTTCAAGGGGTATCCATCAAAAGTAGTAACCATGGCCTGCGGTGTACCGGGAATATTAAAAAGTATTGCGGGTATAGAGCCTCCAAAATTTCCCCCTTTTGAAAGTCCCATTAGCATTGCTATCGCAGCAATCGGATTATTCATGTAAAAAGTAAAAGGAATCAACAAGCTTATAGCCATATTACTGGTAAGACCTGGAACAGCTCCCATAATCATTCCAAAAGCAACGCCGCCAAGAGCCGCTATAAGGTTGCTCCACTGAAATACCAAGCTAAATCCGCTTAAAATATCGTTCCACATAATTTTCCCCTTAAAATAGCCCAGGAAAAGATCAATAAAAATTTTAAAAGAATTAGAAAATCCATCCTCTAGGTAAAGGAAACTCAAGAAAGCGTTCAATTATCAGGTAAATAACCACCACAATTATAAAAGGAATCAATAAAATTGTTCTCAATCTTTTTACACCAAAATATGCCATCAAAGCGCTTAACAAAATAAAACTGGATATAAAAAATCCTATAAATTTAACCAGAACCAGATATATTCCAAATGCAACCACAGTTACCACGACACGGAATATAGCCTCTCTGTCAGGTTTCTTATTTGAATTATCATCAACAAGATCTGTCTTACGTTGAAATATCAGAATAACGCTTGAAATTCCCAAAAGTACAGTCACCAGTTCTGGAAATAATGCTTCTTCTTCCCCCATTGTTTCCTTGGGAATAATAATAAACCAGAATAACAGACATATTACAAAGAGAACAATACCCACTATTCTGTTTTTTCTTCTTAAAGAAACATTCATGGAATCCACTCCAGAATTAGGTGAAAAGAGGAAGATTAACTTATATAAAAAGCCACCTTCCTCTTTTCATCCCTTCCAAAATATTAATGCCCTTATTCTTTAAGTGCTTTATTATATTCTATCAGTTTTGGAATTGAAGCCACAGCATCTCTACAAATCTTTTCATATTCTTTTCCAGGTAGAAAGCGTGGAACAAATCCAAGATCTTTCATCTTCTTAATGAGTTCAGGATTTTGCATGATCTTATGAAGCGTATCCTCAAGTTTTTGTCTGATCTCTTCCGGGACATCTCCATGAACTACCCACCCATACTCAAGCACTGTTTGGAAAGGATAGCCTAATTCCTTTAAATTCTTGACCTCCGGAAAATATGGAACTCTCTCTGAGCCCAGATCAACAAGAATCCTCAATTCACCCTTCCTGCAGGCCTGATATGCAGGGGTACCAACACCAGTTTCACATACATCAACATGGCGCCCAAGTATAGCTGATGATGCTGCGCCTCCACTCTTGAACATAACATATTTCATCTTCAAATTGTGTTTCACAGCTATAGATTTTATAACCTCAAGAGCCCACTGAGCCCCACCACTACCAACAGAAACTTCGCCAGGATGCTGCTTTACATATTCTATAAATTCTTCGAAGGTTTTATAGGGTGCTTCAACAGGGGCCATTAATATCCTTTCCTGAGGCATATAGCTTCCTACAAACTTTATACCATCAATATCAAAAGGTTCGGCTCCCTGAAAATATGGAGACGTAAGTGCGAGTGTCATGGGGCCACCTATAATAGTATAGCCATCTGGTTTCTCACTCAATCCAGCACGAAGTCCGATTATACCACTTGCTCCTGGTTTATTAACAATAACCACCGGCTGTCCCAATTCTTTTTTGAGGTATTCTGCAAGCATTCGGTTACTGACATCCGTCATGCCGCCTGTACCCCAGGGCACAATTATGGTGATAGGTTTTGTGGGGTATTCAACTCCTTCTTTTTTCTCGGCATAGATTGGAAAGGAAATCAACAGTGACAGAAGAATAATGGCAACAACCAAGAAAACTTTGGGTTTCATTTAAGACCTCCTTTTAAATAGTAATTTTTTTATTTAATAAAAACTTACCAACCTAATGCAATAATCACCTCCTTTCAGTTCAATCTAACTATTATTCTATGTATCCAAGCGCTCTTAACCTCTGGTTTATAGCTTCTTTTTCTTCATCAGAAAATGTTTTTGTTTTCTGCGGAGGAACCGTAAAAAGAAAACTATTAAGTTTTTTCCTTATCTTTATCAAAGTATCCTCGTCTATCTGATTAATTATATTGTTCTGTTCATTAGGATCATTCCTGATATTATAGTACTCCTCCTTCCCCAGAGTAAGATTTCGAATAAACTTATAATCCGCCGTTCTGAAAGATTGAAGTGCACCAAGCCCCCTCGATTCAAAAACATCTTCAGAATAAACATCCCTTTCTCCAACCGTGCCTTCTTTTATCCCATCAATCAATGTTTCACCATCAAAATCCAATTTTTCCCGGGAAATTCCCAGTAAATCTAAAATGGTGGGTACAACATCAATCGAACGTGCAATTCCACCTATCCTTTTTCCTGCCGGCAGTCCTTCACCTCTCATTATTAAAAAGACTTTAAGGTCGTGATCGTACATAGTGGTATGCTGAGGATACAAGACATTTCCCTTTCTCCAGGGAATGGGTTTCACAGGGTGCTCTCCTGTGTTTGTTCCATGATCGCTCATTAAAACTATGATCGTATTTTCGTATATTTTCAGCTTTTTTAACGTATCTATTAACCTCCCCACCAGCTTCTCATCTGCCATTTCTATTTTCGCATCCTGGTAGCCAAACTCTGAATGCACCCCTTCTTTGATCAAACCTTTCTTTAATAAGGATTTCTCCGCTCCCTCATGCGTTTCATACAGATGACCCCACATAAAAAAAGGTGTGCGATAATTTTCCTCAAGCCACCGGAAAAAATCATCAACCCAGTAATTCCCTTCGTATATCAACTCCTTATCCTCGTTTTCCGGATAAACAACTTCAAGCCAGCTTGTCTCCTTGGAGGTTTCATTCCAGTAATCGAAGCCTTCTCTGAAACCATGCCTCTCTGCAAGCAATCCATTTCCAACAAAACCGGCAGTTATGTATCCATTATCCTTTAAAATTTCAGCAATTGTGGGACCATTTAGAAATGAATATGCATCTCTCATCCCATGCTTGTTTGGATATTTGCTTGTTATCACACTCCCCATAGCAACAGGTGTGAAATCTGAAGATGAAATGCAGGTTTCAAACAACACGCCTTCTTCAGCCACCTTATCTATATTCACGGTACGGATCTTATTATATCCATAACAGCTCAAATGATCTGGTCTTACCTCATCCAGGCTGATTAGTATTACATTCTTTTTATTCATGTTGTAGATTCCTCCCTGAAAATTAACTCTCTTTCGCTGTAAAAAGCTTTAAATCAAAGCACTTGAAAAACACAAAAATTATCCTATTTACGCCTTGCTAATTATCAAAACCCATAGATCAATCAAACTCTTTCACCTTTTTCTAATCTCAATAGATCAAACAAATGCAATCGAATCTATATACTCAGGAGCTACATGTAGCCAAGTTTTCTGAGTCTTTCCATGGTCTTCTCTTTATCCTGACGCCTCCCAGCCCTCTCCTCAGTATGTTCAAGATCCTGCTCCCATGCAGGTATGTCAGAGGTCTTAACCGTGGTAGACTTGGCACCAAGCGACCTGTACCCCTGCTTATACAACGGACAAAACGGTATCTTAAAATGCAATATCGTATCCCATACATCCCTCTCAGTAAAATGCAAAATCGGCCTGAACCTCGTGTGTGCCGGTATCAAATACGACGCCTCCACCTCCTCCACATACGGATCATTCCTCCTCGCAGGTTGCTCATCCCACCTTATACCCTGAAATACCGCCTTCACACCGTTGTCCTCAAGATAGGTGTTGAATACCACCGTCTTCATAAGATGATTCCCTATGTATGACTCAGCCTCAAATGGAAACTTCTCCACATCAAACCCTATCCTCTTTATCTCAGCCTGATTCCTCTCATTCAAATCCTTTACATTAATCTCAGCATTCAATTTATATCCAGCTGCCCTCAGCACATCCTCATTCCTCCCCCAATCAAGCTCTATCCCCCACTCCTTACTGTACCCCTTCAAAAACTCCTCTATCTCCTCAAACGAATCACCCTCATCAATAGTAAAAGCCTTCGGTACCTTAAGACCATTCTCCTCGCAAAACCGCAAGCATATCCAAACAGTAAGCGTGCTGTCCTTCCCACCAGACCATATAAGCCTCATCTCCTCAGGCTTAAACCTCTCATATGCCTGCTTGAATACCTCCTTAGATTTCTTAATCTTCTCCTCAAGCTCAGCAACCCTCTTCTCGTCAAGCATATTACTCCTCCCTAAGTTGTTGTTTTTAATTCCAAATTATTTTTCCCATATACCTTATTCATGAGTTTATCCACTCAATAAGCCTCTCCTTCAACCTCTTCGTATGCTGAGAACTGTCTATTATATTTTCCTTCTCCTCCGGGTCATTCTCCACATCATACAGTTCCCAGCTATCACCCTCTTCACTGTATATTATCTTATAACTACCATCCATGTAGTAATAAACAGGCCTGTCCGTATCTTTCGCATGAGCAGATCTCTTGCCAAGCGCCTCACCAAAAACCCCCTCCTCAGCATATCCTTCAATAGGGTACAATGGCCTGCCTTTAAATGCTTCAACTTTACCCAGCCCAAATAACCCCACAATCGTAGGTGGAATATCTACATTACTTACAAGCTTTTCACAAACCCCACCTGCTCCATCTTCAACTCCATACATTAAAAACGGAACATCTATTAACTCAGAATACATCTTCCCATCATGTGATAAACCCCCATGCTCACAAAACTCATCACCATGATCAGAGGTAATTAAAATTACCGTATCTCCCAGTATGCCGGATCTTTCAAATATACCAAACAGTTCTCTCACATAATCATCAACCTCCATCACCTTGGCCAGATAAAGTTTCTTGAGAATCTCAACCTTATTTCTATCAGAAACATCCCTCTTGAGAATCACCTCTTTAAATAACCTGAACATCTCCTCTTTAGAAACATTAAGACCGGAATCAATAGCCCTTAAATAATCTTTTTCTGGCACATACGGTTCATGTACATCCATATAGTGAACCCACAGGAAAAATGGTTTATAATCTTTCCCACTTCCTACATGTTCAGAAAGCCACTTCTCAACCTTCTCATTGATAACGTTTCCCCTCACAAATGGATACATATCACTAACATCATCCTGCATCGAATCGTAGAATGAATGCCATCCCCTGTTCCATCCAAAATACCCACTGAGATATGGATTGGAATGATAAGCAGCAGTGACTATACCATTTCTTTGCAGTACCTCAGAAACAACTGTTGCCTCAGGTGCCAGTCCCTTCCTCCTGCCATAATCAAAGTAATAACTCGAGGTAAGTATACCAGGAAATGATGCCTGGGTATACGGCCCAATAGATTTCATATTGGTGAACCTCAAACACCTGCTCTGAATACTATCCAGAAAAGGCGTAAACTTATCACCACCATAACAACCAACCACATCCTTCCTTAAAGTGTCAATCGTTACCAAAATTACATTCTTCATCTCCCTCATTCTCCTTCCTATCTATCCTCTAACTCATCATTTCTGCTTTGAATAATAATCCACAAGTATGTCAACCACCTCAGGCCTGCTAAACTCCTCAGGTGGCCTCTCACCACGAGAAAGCATCTCCCGTAACTTCGTCCCACTTATCAACAGGTGATCCTCATCAGAATGTGGGCAGGACCTCCTTGAGGCCATCCCCCCACACCTGTAACACCAGAATGTCCAGTCCACCTTAAGTGGCCTTATGTAAAGATCCCCCTCCTGGATCTGATCAAATATCTCCTGCGCATCGTATGGACCGTAATAATCCCCCACACCAGCATGATCTCGACCTATTATTATATGGGTACACCCAAAGTTCTGCCTGATTATGGCATGAAGTACAGCCTCACGAGGCCCCCCATACCTCATCTCCATGGGATACACCTTCAACACAACCCTCTCCGTGGGATAATAATTCTCCAACAATACCTCATAACACCTCATTCTAACCTCAGCAGGTACATCCCCGGCCTTCAACCGCCCAACAATCGGATGGATAAATAACCCATCAAATACCTCAAGCGCTACCTTCGTTATATACTCATGCGACCTGTGAATAGGATTTCTAGTCTGAAAAGCCACTACCGTATCCCAACCCCTCTCAGAAAATATCTCCCTCGTCTCAACTGGAGCAGAATACTCCTTAAACCTCTCACGGTACCCAAGTTCACTCAGCACCTCCACCCTGCCACCTATATACGTATCTCCCTGCTTATATACCTTCATCACTCCCGGATGCTTCTCATCCTCAGTCCCAAATACCTCCCTGGCCTCCTCAATCTTGTCATATCTATACTTCTCCTCAACCACCATTGTAGCAATAATCTGCCTACCTTCCGAATAAACGAGTGCTACCTTTTCACCCTCCTTCAACTCCCTACCCACCTCATCATCCACAGGAAGTACTATCGGAATCGGCCATAATGTCCCATCTGATAACCTCATATCCCTGACCACCCCGGTATAATCATCCCTCTTCATAAATCCATCAAGCGGACTGAAAGCCCCCATCCCAAGCATCAGAAGATCAGAGGCCTGAAGGGAACCAACCATGACCTTCTTTAACGATTCAGCTTCCCTCAAACGCTCTCCAATCTCTTCCCCCTTCACAAGCAAGGGCATTAGCTTTCCACCATGAGGAGGTACTTTACTCATTTATCCTATCTCCTTAAAGCTTCATATGGGTACCAAGGTTATTTCTCTCAGCCTCCAGGCAGAGTACATCAAAAGGATTAACATTGCCAATATTAACCTCAGCTCCAAGCTCCTCTATCAACCACACCTGAAGTGAGTAAATATGCGACACAGTTATACCTGAAATCCAACCACCCGGTAATTCGAATATCAAATTATCCAGACTTATCCTGTTTAGAATTCGCCCAATCAGATCAGATCTGAATTGCCCCCTATCGAATAGCTCAGCGGCCTCAAACATTACCTTCCATGCACCACTCTCAAGGCAATTAAGAATATCATCTATTAACTTTTGAGAATCAGACAACACCTTCTTATTACCGGTCTCTCCAAGTACTTTGAAACCATATTCTTCCCGGGCAATTTTTATAAGTTTTGATTTTTCTGCCGGTGAAATATCTAACAGATTATCTGAAACCTCTATTAATCTAAAACCAGCATTTTTCACAGCTTCGAAGTATTGGTGAACTCTATCAAATCTAAAAGCGTATTCCAGAAATTGCCCTCCCGGAAAAGCAAGAACATCTTTCTCGTGGTAGAGTTCTATTTTTTTAGCCAGAACGCTCTTCTCTATAAGGGCTGGAATACCAACCATAATTTTTGCTATATCAATATACTCAGAAGAGACTTCGAGAATATCTTTCTCAGTTTCTACACCTAGGCCATGATCGATAATAACAGTAATACCCACATCCCTCGGTTTACTTTTTCTAAAACCCCGGAAAACATTCAAAAAATATTCATTATACATAAGTATCCCTTGTACATAGATATCCCTTTTATTCCAATTTACTATTTCGCAAAAGGATCTCTTTTACCTTTTTCAAGCCATTATTGGCATGCTTAATAATTGCCTGTTCTGCCGAGTCAGGGTCTTTATTCTTTATTGCACGAAAGATTTCAAGATGTTCCTTATACGCCTCTTCACAACGCTCTTTATACGGAGTTGTCGAAGACCTGTATCTGGCTATTCTATCTCTGAAGTTTGCAACCAGATCAAGGCTCAAACGCCCAGCATAGGACGTTATTTTATTGTGAAATGCTTCATTTTCTACCGCAAATGCCTCCAAGTCATCCTTATCCAGAGCCTCTTTCATCTTTTTAAGTATGTTTTCCAGTTCATTTAAGTCATCATCACTTATTTTTGTAGCTGCAATCCTTACAGCATTCCCCTCTAATAAGCCTCTAATAATATAAATCTCCTCAACCTCATCCAGGCTGATCTCTCTTACATAAGTTCCTTTATGTGGTATTCTGACAACCAGGTTTTTCTGTTCCAGTTTGTTGAGAGCTTCTCTTATTGGGGTTCTGCTGACACCCAATTTTTTTGCAAGCTCATTCTCGAGTATCTTCTCTTTAGGTTTTATTTCACCACTCAATATCATTTCTTCAAGCTTTTTATAAACAGCATTTCTTAAATCGGTATATTCCAATTCCATAATTTTCTCACTTCTCATGGCAGGACTTCAATACTTCAGCAAAAACTCCAATCAAGAATGCTTGAATATTACAAACAACAACACTCTAAAATATTATTATGTATACATGATACATAATAATATCTTTTTGTCAACAGAAATTTTCAAACTTTTAAGACAAAATACAGCTTATTGACATTTAAATAGAGAGGGGATTTTCAAAAACAAAAATAGGTCTTGACATATCTCCAGAGTGCTTTATAATAATCAAAGCTGAATCATTTTTTTATCATAATTATTCACATTTAAATCATTTTTTTATCAAAAAAATACGTCTCTATATCGAAAAATTACTTAAATCGATTGTGAAGAAATATGATCCCTGAAGAGAGAAGAGCCAGAATCATCAATAAACTCAACGAAAAAAAGGTTTGCTCAATAAACGAACTTGTGAGGGATCTTGAAGTTTCAAGAATTACAATACAGCGTGACATAAGCATACTTGAAAAAAGAGGACTGATAGAAAAGGTACATGGAGGAATTAAATATAAAAAAGATTCGTTTCCACGTTTCGAGACACTGTTTAATGCCCGTATGGATCAAAACAGGGATAAGAAATTAGAGATAGCTAAAAAGGCCTGTGGATTTGTACAGGATCACTCAACAATCTTTATAGATTCATCATCAACATGTTACTTTTTTGCTAAAGAGCTTTTCATGAAGGATTTTCTCGATCTTACAATCGTCACAAATTCTCCTGCAATCCAATGTGAGGCTCTCAACCATCCAAAACACCGTATAGTCTCAACTGGAGGGCTTTTGAATCAGCATTTTGGTATGTTTTCCGGGAAATGGGTAATAGACTTTCTTCAGAAGATCAATATACATATGGCATTTATATCAACCGCTGGAGTGTCCCAGCAACTCTTCTTAACAACCTCAAACAACGAGCTTGCAGAAATACTGAGATGCGTTATAGAAAAAACAGATGAGGTAAATCTGCTTGCTGATAGCTCAAAATTCTTCAAATCTGCAATGTTAAACATTGCACATATAGAACGATGCAAAAGAATAATCTCAGATACAGAACTGAGAAACAGGATAAATAATACCCCGCTCGAGGGCACAGATAAAATAGAAATAATAATTTAACAGGATGTATATATCTAAACGTTACCTGAGAAACCCATTATCCGGGAATATTCAGCGCCGTATGTAACCTGGAAAAACAATATAAAGTTAGGGGACCAAAACTTCAGAATGATTATAAAATAAAAAATACATAAAACATATATTTGATATTAATTCTATAAATATAAAGATTAAAAATATTAAAAACAGGGAGGATAAAACCCATGGCATCAAAAAACCTTGAAGTTCAAAATCTGCAAACAGATGTTGTAGTGGTTGGAGGTGGAGGAGCTGCCTGTCGTGCTGCAATAGAGGTTGCTGAAAGAGGGCAGAATTGTATTATGGTGGACAAGGGAAGACCCGGGCGTTCAGGTGCCACACCATGTGCCCTCTGGAGCATTCAGGCCCCATTTGGCCCCAGAGGAAGGGACGAAAGGGATTCCCCTGAACAATTCTTCGAAGATATGGTTCGTGCAGGAAGATTCATAGGAGATCAGAATATCGTTGAGGTAGTTGCCTTTACCGCCTGTGACAGGATTCTCGATATGGAAAGATACGGTGTAAAGTTCAGAAAATACGAGGATGGCAGGTTCTACCAGACACCAATGCCTGGACAGACTTATCCAAGGTCATGTTTCATGTACGAAAACGGACAGCATATGTCCACAGTACTGGCAAAGGAGGTTTCGAGACATAAAAATATCACAGTCTATAAGGATTTCTTTGTATTTGGACTGTTAAAAAATGATGGTGTTGTGGTTGGAATAATAGGGATCGATATGATCAGCGGGCAGATAATTACCATCAATTCAAAATCCACGGTGATAGCAACGGGTGGTTACACCTCACTGTGGGGGTTCAGCGATAATCCTCCAACACTAACTGGAGATTCCCTCTCAATGGCTTTCAGGGCAGGAGCAGAGCTCGTAGATCTTGAGTTCAACCAGTACTATGGTACAGATGTTATATGGCCACCCAGCGTCAAAGGAACCGTAGTACTGTATGAGCTCATGATTGAAGAGTTTGCAAACGGTGAAATAACCGATAAGAATGGTGTTCCAATAATCGATAAACCGCTCCCCATAAGAGACGAGGCAATCAAGATAATTTTTAACGTAATTAAAGAAGGAAGAGGCACTGAACACAGTGGAGTGTGGTATGATACAACAAAATCTCCCAAAGGAGAGGCTGCGGTAAGAGAAGTCTTTGAGACAATGACCCCCAAACACTACCATTTTCTCATAGACGCAGCCGGTATAGATATCGCCAAACAACCGATCGAAGTGGCTCCTGCATCACACTACCAGTGCGGAGGAATATACATCAATGAAAAAGGTCAGACAAGTCTCGAGGGGCTCTATGCCTGTGGTGAGTGCGCAGGAAACTTCCAGGGTGCAAATAGATTGGCTGGAAGTGCACTCTGCGACACCCAGACAATGGGGGCTCAGGCAGGTAAATACGCAGCGGAAGACTCCAAAAAACGAGATATTATCCCTCCAGAAAAATCCAGTATAGATGAACATCTTGACATGTTGAAGAACTTCCTTTCTGAGAAAAAGACTAAAACCAGACCGATTTTTCTCAAAGAAGAAATACTCAAGGCAATGGATGAATATGTGGCCCCATTCAGAAGTAAAGAGGGTTTGGAAAAAGGGCTTTCAATAATTGAAGGGGTGAGAAAAGAGGTCGAAAAAATCCATGTCCCGGATGTGGGTAGATACAATCTTGAGCTGAGAGAGGCAATCGAAACAAGGCTTGCAGTTGATGCCGCAGAGCTTACAATTGGTGCAGCACTCTTTAGAACAGAATCACGGGGGCACCACAACAGGATAGATTACCCAGAGCAGGATGATAAAAATTGGAGATGTCACACAATAATATCCAACGATGGCGGAAAACCTGTCTATTCAAAACGGGATGTTATATACACCAGACTTAAACCTGAAGATGTTAAATAATAAAAATTAACCTGACAAATACTCTGGAGGTAAAAACATGGAAAACATAATAAAAGCTAAAATATACAGATACAATCCCGACAGGGATAAAGAACCTTACTTTCAAGATTATGAAGTACCAATAGACAGAAGGGTTACCGTACACGAATTCCTGAATATAATCCACAGAGACATTGACGGAACACTGGCATTCAGGACCTACAAATGTTATAAGGGAAGCTGCAGTCTCTGCGTTGTAAAGCTCAATGGAAAAGTTGTAAAAAGCTGTTCAACCCCCCTCAATCCTGGAGAAGAGATAACAATTGAGCCCGCCGGAGGGGGTGAAGTCATAAGAGACCTGGTGGTTGACTTTAATGCAATGTAAATAACGGGAGAGCTCATAAAAATAATGAATCATATGGGGTAAATAAATTACAATTGAAAATCAAATGATGGAGGTGTACATAAATGGGTAAACCAATTCTTTGGCAGGAAATAACATGGCCTGAAGTAAAAAAACTCAGCGAAGAGAGTGGAATAGCTATACTTCCCATAGGTTCAACAGAGCAGCATGGTTTCCACTGCCCGTGCGGGGTTGACACATACAACGCAATAGAACTTTCAAAAATGGTCTCGGAAAGAACAGGCGTTATTGTAGCTCCACCGGTATGGTATGGAAGCCATCCATACTTTCACTATGGATTCATTGGCACCATACCAATAAGAGCCACCGTGCAGATTGAGCTTGTAAGAGATATAGTAAAAGGGATTGTAAACTCAGGATTTAAAAAAATAATCATCATGCAGGCCCATGGACAGTGGTGGACTCTTCATACAGCACTTCAGGAAATAGCTCTTGATGTGGATTGCTTCATGGCAGTTGCAACATGGTGGGAACTTGCATGCGAAAAAATAAAAGAGGTCTGTGAAACTCCCTTTAAACATGCCGATGAGGTGGAAACATCGGTAAGTCTTGCACTGTATCCACACCTCGTTGATATGTCAAAAGCCGAACCTGACTACACACTTAAACCATACATCGATAAAAACTTCGTCAGGCCGGCAGTGCACTCAGAACTGATAAATGCATTCCCAATTGAATCCATAACCTTTATCCCTCAGGAAAATGTGATGAAATCCGGCTCTCCAGGTGATCCAACAAAAGCAACTGCTGAAAAGGGGAAAGCCATAGTGGAAACCGCAGTTGATGTGGTTGTCAGACTTATAGAGTATCTCAAGAAAAACTATAAACACGGTGAGTTCCCAAGGGTAAAACCAGAGTTAGAAGAAGATATGTATTAAACATTAAAACCAGATCGAACAGAAGACCAAGAGGAGCACTTTATTAGCATGAGGAGCATTTTATAAGATGGAAAGATACCTGGTGGGTGTAGATATCGGTTCTGGAGGATGCAAGGTATCTGTGATTGACCTGAAAACTAAAAGAGTCGAAACACGCTCAAGAGAATACCCGACCTATTATCCACGACCGGGCTGGGCTGAACAGAAGCCAGAAGACTGGGTCTCAGCTGCTTCCTTTTTAACCAAAAGTATTCTGGCAAAAAAGTCCACAATTGCATCCGAAATAATAGCAATTGGGCTCAGCGGTGTAACTCACTCTCCAGTTATACTCGATAAGAACGGAAGCCCAATAAGCCGCTCCATACACCTTACAGACATCCGAAGCCAGAAAGAGGCAAACTATCTGAAAGAAAGGCTCGGCGAAGAAATACTCAAAGCCACAATGAACGATGTTAATGTGATGTGGACAGCTCCCATGCTTCTTTGGATTAAAAACCATAAACCGGAGGTATGGAACAAAATAAGACATGTAATTTTTCCAAAGGATTACGTGAGATATAGGCTCACAGGTGAAATCGCCACCGATCACATCGATGCTGAAGGATCGCTGCTGTACAATACACATAGCAGGAGCTGGGATGAACGGTTTTTGTCCATCCTGGGCCTTAAGCCGAACCAGCTACCCCTTATTCTAAATCCCACAGATATTTCCGGAAAGGTAACCACGGAAGGTTATAGAATATTTGGCTTCAAAGAAGGAACACCCGTCATAACGGGAAGCACAGACACATTACTTGAGGTATTTGCCTCGGGGTGTAGAAACCCTGGTGATTGCACTGTAAAACTTGCAACATTTGGAAGGATTTGCGTTATATCAGATAAACCAATATTTGACGAAAAACTCATTACATATTCCTATATTTACCCGGGAATGTTCTATCCGGGCACAGGTACAAAATCATTTGCTTCATCACTAAGGTGGTTCAGGGACAGATTTTTTAAAAGCAGATCCCAGATTGAAAAAGGCAATCCATCGATAGAGCCTCAAAATAATGAAATCGATCTCTCATCCAAAGCTTATAACCTGATGGAAAAAGAAGCAGAAAATGTTCCCCCTGGCTCAGAAGGATTAATCTTTCATCCTTACCTTCAGGGTGAAGGCTCCCCCTACAACGATCCAAAATTAAGGGGAGGATTCTTTGGCATTACACTTCGACACGGACCACCACATTTCATAAGAGCAATTCTAGAAGGAACATCTTTCTCAATACTTGACTCAATGAACTTCATCCGGGAGAAAAACCTCACCGTTAGAGAACCAATAAGGCTTATCGGTGGAGGAACAAAAAACAGACTATGGACAGAGATACTGATTGATGTACTTGGCATGGAAGGAATCATTCCCCCGGCAATGGATCCATCATCGGGAGCAGCTCTTCTTGCAGGGGTTGGTACGGGTGTATTTTCTTCCCTGGAAGAAGCTCAGGGATTTTTTTCCGAAAATCAAGAAAGTATAAACTTTAAGCCAGAAAAACATACATTATACAAAAGACTATTCAATTTATACAAAATAGCGCATGACAAAATGCTTGAAGTTTATCACGGACTGGCAGATTTTGGATCAGGGTAATTTTGTGGTAAACAGACTATCTTCAGAAATTTTCAGGAGGAACAATGCTGCATCCCTTACAGTATCAGATGATAAGAACAGAACTCGAGGATATAGTTGGAGCTGAGTTTATACTGACGGAGGAGGCTGATAGAATCATTTATGGTGTGGATTACATGTGGATCCCCCGTATGTGGATAGACAGGGGACTAGTGCCTCCAATTCCAGATTTTGTTGTTCTTCCCGGTAGCACAGAAGAAGTCTCGGCAATTGTAAAGCTTGCAAATCAATACAGGATACCTGTTATTCCATGGGGAGGTGGTTCCGGGAGTCAGGGGGGAATTATGCCCGTATACGGAGGAATAACCCTTGATATGAAACGCATGAATAAAATCCTCGAGATTAATCCTGATAACCAGACTGTAACATCTCAAACAGGTATCAATGGATACGATCTTGAAAGGGCACTCTTTAAATCAGGATATACCCTTGCCCACATACCGGCATCACTCCACTCAGCTACTCTGGGAGGATATATTGCCTGTCGAGGTTCCGGAGTTCTGTCAACGAAATATGGAAAAATAGAGGATATCATTCTCTCCTGCGAGGTTGTTCTGCCTAACGGGAACATAATAAGAACACTGCCAGTACCAAACCATGCAGCAGGTCCGGGGATTCTTGATCTGTTCGTTGGGGCGGAAGGTTCCTATGGAATAATAACAGAAGCAACTCTAAGAATCGAAAAGATTCCCGAAGAGAGGAGGTTCAGAGCTTTTCTATTTAAAGATCTTTCAAAAGGAATTGAGGCCGGTAAACAGATCATGCTGGAAAGACTTCAGCCGAGCATCATCAGACTCTACGATGAAAAAGAAACAATCAAACGCATCAAACGAATACTCGGGATTTCAATTGAAGAAGGTTCATACATGGTTCTCGGGTTTGATGGCAAAAAAGAAATAATCCGGATTCAGGAAGAGCTTGCCGTGGAGATCTTCAAAAAGCTTGGTGCAGAGGAACTGAGTTCAGAATTAGGATGGGAGTGGTGGCGAAAAAGATACAGGTTTTACTTTCCACCGGATTGTCTTGACTTTCCATGGATGTTTGGAACAATGGATACTCTCTGCACATTTGACAAAATCGAGAATCTCTACTTTACAAAGAAAAAAACCCTTGAAGAAAAATACGCTAAATGGAACCTCGAATACATAGCCCATCTCTCACACTGGTATGACTGGGGAGCAATGATATACGATAGATTTATAATCGAGAATCCACCATCAGATCCATACGAAGCTCTTGCTCTCCACAATGATATCTGGAATACAGCAGTGAGAACATCTATTGGGTGCGGAGGAATACTGAACGAGCACCATGGAGTGGGATTAAAACTAGCAAGATTGATGAAAGAGCAATACGGGCCTGCATTCGAGGTTCTTGAAGGACTTAAAAAGGCTCTGGATCCACATACTATTTTGAATCCCGGAAAGATGGGTTTTGGCCCAACTGAATAGGAGATGGTAGATATTAAATATTCCAAATTAACATTAATTGAAATGGATGATTGCGTTTGGCTTAACCGAAGAGTTGTTATTGAATAAGTTTTAAATATACTTCAAACATACATTGAGAGGAATCAGACGATGAAACTCCAGGTAAGAGATCCAATAAAAATTAGAACTCTGGAAGAATATAGAAAATATCTTTATGGATGCAGATTCTGTCCTATGTGCAAACCAGCATCAGATGTGGCTAATGTCACATTCCTTGAAAGCCACACAACAAGAGCAAGGGCGATGATGCTCTGGAGAATCCTCAATGGATATTCAGATTTTTCTGAAAGAGATGTTGAACTGCTCTATCAATCCACTCTGGACAGTATAAGCTGGTGCTGGTGCGTACACCACTACCCGGTGAGCGAATATATTCTTTCAGCCCGGAATGAGGTTTTAAAAAGAGGGATTATTCCAGATTGTGTAAAACAAGTACTTGATGAATCCAGCAACAACATTTCAGATGGTATCAGTTTAAGCTCAGATACAATATTCCTGAGTTCAGAAATTGGAGAATCCGGCTCTAG
This sequence comes from uncultured Spirochaetota bacterium, assembly GCA_964518675.1. Classification (GTDB taxonomy): domain Bacteria; phylum Spirochaetota; class B62-G9; order B62-G9; family CAZFGQ01; genus CAZFGQ01. The sequence goes on along the minus strand of CAZFGQ010000022.1, from coordinate 14,822 downwards.
TATTGCCTCTGAGATTGCTCTAGAAATCATTAAGATGGTATACAGTAATGCAGAAGAGGTGAGAATGAATCTGGGCAACCTCCATTTTAATCTTGGAGACTTCGATGAGACCATAAAACGTGCAAACGGGCTAGTAGAACTTCTGGACAAAACAAAGACAACCGTAAAATATATAATTGCTGATGGTCCTTACACGTTATGGATGCTGGTAGTTGTATTCCCATCACTGGGTATTAAACTACCAGATTCCATCAATGTATTATCCCTCGATGAGGTAATATATAGAACCCTCAAAGAAAAAAAGTTAGATTCACAAAAGATATCAAGAGAGCTGAAGGATATCCCTGAATCAAAAGTATTTTTCTACGACGCAAGAGTTGCCTCATTTCTTGCTGAACAGCTGACAGAACAAGCTGCCATTCTTCCAGAGTTTGATGGTCCTGAAGAAGCTCTCGGGAAAAGCGATATATACGAGTTGCCAAGAAAGATTCTTAAAACTGTGGGTTTTCAATCTGTCCATTCAGTCTGGTCAAGATCCTTAGCCAAGAGCTGTGGAGTGGAGGGAGGGCTGTGGAAAACCTACCCCAGTCTAGCTGAAAAGCTATCCAAAAAATGTATCGAGATAGCAGCTGATTCTGGAGCGGAGATTTTAGTAACAAACTCGTTTCTATGTTACCAACAGTTAAAGAAAGCAGGTGAAAGCAGTATTAAGATTAAATGGCTACCAGAGCTCTTTAATGTTTAAACTTTTCCCTCAAGTTACTTAAAGTAAGAAATTATAAATCTATTTTAGGAGCGATTAATAAATATATATGTATCTGGAACATTTTTAAATATAATTTGCATTTGGCTTTTTACTTTTCAAAAATACCTTTCAAAAAACTCGATATTCGTTCCACATATTAAAAGGTCTACAATGATGAAGATAATTGTTCCTGTAAAACAGGTACCCGAAACTGGCAATGTTAAAATCGATGATAAAACGGGCACAATAATCCGGGAAGGAGTGGAGACAATTGTTAATCCACTCGACCTTTATGCAATTGAAACTGCAATTCAGATAAAAGAAAAATATGGAGGAAGTATTACAGTTCTCAGTATGGGCCCGGCATCGGCAGAGAAGTCTCTGAGAGAGGCAATTTCTATGGGATGTGATAATGGGATACTTCTTACTGGTAATGAGTTTGCAGGTTCTGATACCTGGGCAACATCACTTGCTCTATCCAAGGCCATTGAAAAACTTAAAAATTACGATCTGATAATTACAGGTGAAAGGGCAACCGATGGGGAAACTGGACAGGTCGGACCGGAAATAGCATCTATTCTAGATATTCCGCTGGGCGCATACACCAGTCGCATTATTGATATAAATAACAACTCAATTACAATTGAAAGACTCACTGAAGAAGGGTATGAAACACTTAAAATAAAATTGCCAGCACTTCTTACGGTCGTTAAGGAGATAGGCTCACCGAGGCTGCCCACACTTAAGGGTAAAAAACTTGCAAAAAAAATTCCCATTGACCACTGGTCAGCCAGGGATATACTCCTCAGCACGGATAAAACAGGTCTAAAGGGCTCCCCCACAAGGGTTGCCAAGATATACAAACCGTCAATCTCGAGAAACACCCGCCTGTTAAGGGCCTTAAATGATAGAGAATTGGAGATAGCCATTGGCGAAATAATTTCATTTTTAAAACAGAGAAACCTCCTATGAAAAAAACTTTAAATTACATCTGGGCAATATCTGAATTGTTTAATGGTATGCCAAAAAATGTTTCTTTCGAACTTCTCGTTCACGGGAGAAAACTTGCTGAGAAACTAGGTACAAAAGTTGCTTCAATTATCTGCGGTCATAAAATAGATAAAAATCATATTTACGAACACATTTACAGAGGTGCAGATAGAGTATATATCCTCGATAACAGATACCTTGCACATTTTATTGTGGAAAACTACTCTGCAGCTATTTACAGTCTCATTATCAAATACGAACCAGAAATTATATTAGGCCCGGCTACATCAAGGGGAAGGATTCTCATGCCGCATATTGCTGCAAAGCTCGGCGCGGGACTTACGGCGGATTGCACAGAACTGGATATTGAAAAGGATACCGGAAACCTTGTTCAGATCAGGCCTGCAATTGGTGGGAACATAATGGCAAAAATAAAAACACCGGAAAAACGGCCTCAGATGGCAACCGTAAGACCAAAACTTGTAAAACCATTCCCTCCTGAAAATAATAGAAAAGGAGAAATAATCAAGATTACTGAACCCGATCTGTTTGTACCAGACAGAAGAATAGAAAGAAAAGGATTTAGACCCCACATTAAAAAAGAAATTAATATTCAGGAAGCCGACATAATAGTGAGTGGAGGCGGGGGCCTGAAAAAGGCAGAAAACTTCAAAATTATCTACGAACTTGCCGAAGAACTTGGCGGAGCAGCTGGTGCCTCGCGAAATGCAGTTGATAAAGGCTGGATCGGTTATCCCCATCAGGTGGGCCTCAGCGGTAAAACCGTAACTCCGAAGTTATATATAGCTATAGGGATAAGTGGAGCAATCCAGCATCTGGCAGGAATGAAAACCTCTGAAAATATTATTGCAATAAATAAGGATCCTGAAGCACAGATTTTCAGGGTTTCAGATCTGGGGATAATCGGAGATGCTTTTGATATCATCCCAAGGCTTATAGAGGAAATAAGAAAGGAAAAACATCATCAAAACAGGATAACAGGAAATACTTTTGAAGCAACTTCATAAAAACTGCTGTAAAAACCAGAAAGGCAATACTCATGAAATACGGTAAAATAACAGAAGAGTTGATCAGAAAACTTATTGAGATAACGGACAGGCAAAATGTTATCACAGATGAAGAAAAACTTTCCGGATATTCCCACGACGAGACCCCTCCTGAGCAATATGGCCACCTGCCCGATGTGGTTGTAACCCCGATTAATGCTGCTGAAGTATCAAAAATACTCTCTCTTGCCAATATACTCAGGATCCCAGTGACCCCACGTGGAGCTGGCTCTGGGCTCTCTGGCGGAGCTATCCCTATTTATGGTGGAATTCTGCTTTCTATGGAAAAAATGAACAGGATAATTGAAATAGATACAAAGAATCTGATGGCCGTGGTGGAACCTGGTGTTATTACCAATGAAATAAATGAAAAAGTAGCTGAGTTCGGCCTTTTCTTTGCCGGTTATCCGATGAGTCTCGAAACCTGCTTCATTGGTGGAAATATAGCTGAAAATGCCGGAGGAGGAAGAGCTGTAAAATATGGTGTCACAGAGCGGTATATAATGGGTCTTGAGGTGGTGCTTCCCACAGGTGAAATGGTACAGCTCGGAGGTAAAAGGGTTAAGGATGTTACAGGTTACGATCTAAAAAAACTTTTTATTGGTTCTGAAGGCACGCTAGGTATAATAACAAAAGCCATAATAAAACTAATGCCCCTGCCAGCTTTCAGAGTAGCCTTACTTGCTCTATTCAGGAATGTTGAGGATGCCATAAATGTGGTTCCTCGGATTTTTATCGATACAAGAATAGTACCATCTTCTATTGAGTTTATGGATAGGCTTTCATTCATTACATCATGCAGGTACCTCAATGAGAGACTCGACTACAGAAATGCAGATGCAATGCTTCTGATTGAAGTTGATGGTAATAGAGAAGAACAGGTAGAGGATGAGTACGAGCTGATAGGTGATCTTTGCATGAATATGGGAGCATTCGAGGTGTATGTTGCAGATAACCGCACAACGATAGAGAGGCTGTGGAGTATAAGAAGAAATATCCCCGAAGCATTCCTGGTGGAAAGTCCCCAGCAGAGCCTGGAGGATATAGTTGTTCCAATATCTGATATTCCGGCTGTAATCCCCGAGATAAAAAGGATATCAGAAAAATACAATATTCAGATACCCTGTTACGGCCATGCTGGGGATGGAAACCTTCATGCAACACTTGTTAAAAACCCAGATTTTAACACCGAGGAATGGTACAGGGTGGAAAATAAGGCATTGAGAGAGCTTTACAGAGCAGTTAAAAAACTTGGGGGAACAATAAGTGGCGAGCACGGTATAGGTTCAAAGAGGAAACAATTTCTTAAATATGTTATGAGTGACGTAGAGATAGAATTAATGAGAAAAATAAAAAAAGCAATTGATCCAAACAACATTCTGAATCCAGGGAAAATATTCGACATCGAATAGTACCAGAAATAGATTACCATTACCTGCCTGAAAAACCAGATTTATGCCTCAAGCTATAATTATCATAGTGCACTATCCCGACAGCCGTCTCATGTAAAACTCTGTGCCATTATAATTCAACTCGATGATTTTCTTGTCATCTATCAGCTTCTGCACGGTATCCCATGAAGAACCAGCTTTTGAAAGATAGCTTAGCACAGCATCTTTTCTCATTGGGTGGACAGAAGTAATACTCAAAAGATCATCCTCAACATTTCCTGTAAAAGCAAACGCATTACCTTCATATCCGATAAGCAATTCAGTATCAATTCCATTTTCAACAAAAATATGATAACCGTTATAGAGATTATACTCCTGGGGAGGTTTAACCGCTTTTTCAGCGGGAGGTCTGGTTGGAACCGCAAGATACGACCGATATGAGCCAAGCTTTGAAATGTAAACCGCTATATTTTTCAATTCTTCATGATTGTCATTTACATCCCTGACAAGCATGGTTTCAGTAACCATTAATCCATTAAAATTATCTGAAAACTCTTCTATACCCATCAGAATCCTGTCCAGATCGAGAAGGCCATGTGGCCTGTTAATTTTATGCCACACCTCAGCAGTTATTGCATCAATTTTCACCGACACCCAATCTGCATAATAAAGGTTTTCTCTTACTTCAGGGTCAAATATTAGTGAAGCATTGGTAATCACCGCAATTTTATAGCCAAACCCTCTCAAAGCTCTAATATGATTTCCAAGGTTTAAGTCCAGGGTTGGCTCTCCATCCGGAACAAATGTCAGGAAGTCTATCTTTTCATTCCTGCTCTCCACTTCATTAACCTTCTCTTCAACACTCCTTCTAATCTCAGAAGTAGGGTAAAAAGAATCCCGCTTTATCTGCATCTTTAAAGTCCTGCCCAGTTGGCAATAAATGCAAGAGTATGTGCATATTTTGGGTGGTATATTGTTTATTCCCAGGCTCCTTCCAAGACGTCTCGAAGGTACAGGGCCAAACACTATTAAACTTTTATCTTTCACCATTAACTATCTCCACAAATTTTTATTTAGCCACATCAAAATTCAGCACTCAAAAAAAAGATATTGATAATGATTTTCATTATCTACTATATGTAAAATCTCTTGTTCAGTCAACAAATATCATGCCTTAATATCCAAATCCCATTAAAACCACACCTACCAGTATTCCAATGATGAAGTTAATACCTTTAACGACAAAGAAAGAACGACGTGAATGGGCAATAAGGGGGAGCATACCATGACCATCCTGGACTATTGAACTGGAGAGCATTATGCTCAGCGGTATAACACCTCTGGCATACAGGGTTACAAAAATCAGATGTGGTCCAGACTCTGGAATTAAACCAACAAGGGCAGCAGCAACCAACACAAACCATTTACTTTCTTTTACAATACTATCGAGGTCAATGTGAAAATATTTTGTGATCAAAAAAAGGAAAAGAAGGACACCAAAAGTCCATAAAAATATCCTAGGGACATGTTTCAACACGACATGTTTCCATAGATGTTCTTCTATAAAATGATCCGGTACAGTTGTAACCACAAAAAGTGCCACCAGAGAAACAAAAAGCATGGTTATCCTTATCCAGGACCACTCTGGGTCCCCTATATGTCCAAGAACAATCCCGGTAATTATAGCTATAAGAGAAACGGTCAGAATCCCCCGTGAGGGGCTACAATTCTTCCACTGCGCTCCAAGATTATTCAACGGGAAACAAATACACATATCGTCTGAATGAACCTCGAAACCCCTCATTCTTAGCACCTGGGGACCCTTGATCCTGTCCCAGATAAAATCAGTAATAAAACCACCAACCACACCAATAATAAACAAAGCTCCAGTGATAAGAAGTGCCTTCATCGGAAACATTGCAAACATTACAAAAGATTCATCCCCACTGGTTGCAATCATAGTAGAAACCAGGGCTCCTACGGTTATTATGTTATGACTGTAAAGTGTTACAACAGCGAAAGCCCCAAGACATCCCGGAGTAGCCCCCAGGAAAGCAGATATTAAATAAAGGGTCCATCGATTTCCCGTAATATATCTCTGCCACCTACCCCTTGTTAAAACATTGAGATATTCTATTAAAAGCATCATTGTAAATACAAAACTCGTTATCATAACCGAGCTTTTAATTACAGATACCATTTCCCCACTCTTTTAACAATGATGGATTAAGAATCTTGTTTTATAAAAACCAATCCATACATACGTATCCAATCAAAATGAATTATTCTCACCGGGTTTATTTGGATTAAGCTCTATATCAAGTTCTTTGAGGAGATCACCAACACTTTCCTTTTCAGTTACAATAAGCTCAACTGCTGCATCTGAAAATACATAGTAAGGTCCCTTCTTTTCGAGAGATTCTTTTGTAACCACCACATCAACCCGATGTTTTACAAGATATTCAGCAACCAGTATACCCTTCTTTTTTTCCACATCCAAAAAGGGATTTTTCAGGATCAATTCACCTTTGACTCTTTTGCTGGTGGTATCCACCGTTAATAACAAGAAAAATGGAGCCTCGCCAAAATGCTTAGAAATAAAATACTTCTCAATATCCTCAACTGGAATCGCATAAACCAGTTCTTTCTTCTTTCTGGGTTCGTAATGTATCAAGACCTCATCTACATTCTTTATCTCACCTTTTATTTTCTTTTCTATCTTTTCTGCAACGTAGTAAGCCTTTTCAAAATCACTGGTTTTCAATTCAATATCAGCCTCTATAAACTTATATCTTCCCGAGTTTCTTCCCTTTAGATTCAAAACTCTAATGACCTGCGGTTCAGATTGAATCAATTTTTCTGCTAAACTCAGAGTTTGATAATCCAGCGAGGCATCGAGAAGAACCCGCAGGGCATCAACCAGGATTTCCCACCCTGCCCAGCATATAAATCCGGCTATTACAAACGAAGCATATCTGTCAATATTTATCCCTAAAAGACTGGCAACCAATCCCAAAACCACAACTCCTATAGCAAACATGTCAATCCCAATATGTTTTGCATCAGCAATCAGACTCGGTGATCCGGTATCTTTTCCCACTTTAAGTTCGTACCTCGAAAAACCATATGCTATACCTCCAACAGCCATCAGTGTTATAATTGCAAACCAGGCTCTGCTAATTTCAATAGATTTCCTGAAAATCGCATCCATAACAATTTCATAGGCTGCGTAAAAAATTGCAAAGGCTATCAGCATGGAAATCAGATTCTCTATTTTGTAAAGTCCATAAGGGAAAGCCCTGGATTTTCTCTTCGATAGCTTGAGGCCTATAAACACGGTAAAGGAAGCAACAAGATCGGTTAGAGAATGAAAAGCTTCAGCTCTTATAGCTATACTTCCAGAAAATACCGAGACAATATATTTTGAAAAAAACAAAAACAGATTAACGCAGATGGAGAAAACAGCTACTTTCTCACTTCTATTCATGCAAATCCCACCTGACTAATAAATACAACTTATCAAATTAATAAATATTATTAATTTGATTTATCATTATACAGTAACTATATGTATGTTTAAATATTAACAGTTAAGTAAAAAAAATAAAACAAGAAAAAAATTGGAGGCATAATATGGCAGAAATAATACCGAGATGGGAATGGAGGCATTTTGCAGACAAAATTAATCTTGCAATTAATCTGGATGATTATAAGAAGACAAGACATGTGGAAAGTTCAGAATACTACGTATTATCCAGAGTTTGTGATGAGAATCCAAAAATCAGGGAAAATAAAATGGATATTAAGTCCCTTCAACAGGTAAACGAATACTGGCTGGAACAATGGAAACCAATAAAGAAGGTTGAGTTCCCACTTCCAAAGGATGAAATGATAGAATTATACAGAATATTCCGGATTTCCCCGCCAGAACTCACACAGGATCAATACTCAATAGAACAGTTCCTTGAAATGGCAAAAAATGATGAAAGATTGATGGTGTTCAAGGTCAAAAAAATAAGAGACCTCTATGATGTTGATGGTTGTATAGTTGAATATGCTGCAGTGAACGTTGATGGTAGAGAACTCATAACAGTTGCCGCTGAGCTGGAAGATCCAGATAAAGTGAAAGAAACCGTAGAGAAACTGGGGCTCTGGGGAAAAGAAAACATCAACTATGTCAAGGCTTTAAAGAGAATAAGAAGTAATACACTATAGGAGGGGATTTATGGAGAATTACGCCACAATAGATGTCGGTTCAAATCAGGTCTTAATACACATAGCGGCTATTGAAAACAAAAAGGTTAAAAAAGTTCTTTTTGACAGGGGTGAAATTACAAAACTCGGAGAGGGAGTAAATCAGACTGGGATCTTAAAAGATGAGGCAATGAACAGAACACTCAGTGCACTTAAGGGTTTTAAAGAAATTATGGATAAATTCGAAGTTAAAAGTTACGCCGCTGTTGGAACAAGTGCCCTGAGAGAGGCAAAAAACTCAGACATATTTGTCAAAAGGGTAAAGGATGAAATTGGAATTGAGATAGAGGTAATCCCCGGTGAAGAGGAAGCCAGGCTGTCATACATCGCGGTTGTGGGTGGACTGAATCTGGGGGACAGGGAAACAGCCGTAATAGATATAGGCGGTGGTAGCACAGAGTTTATTTTTGGAAAAGGGACTGAGATATTAAACAGATTCAGCCTGAAAATTGGCGCTCTCAAAATGACCGAACGGTTCCTGAAATCAGATCCTGTTAAGGACGAAGAGTTCAACCAGCTAATGGATTATCTAAACAATAGGTTCAGAGAGGAGGTAAACTCGCCCTTTAACAACCCATTTCTAGTGGGAATGGGGGGCACCATGAGCAACCTCGGGGCAATGAAGCACAAACTCGAAACCTATAATCCTGAAATAGTTCATGGCTCATCGATAAAAATAGAAGAAATTAAAGAAATGATCGATGACTTAAAGGCGAAAACGATTGAAGAAAGGAAAAAAATAAAGGGACTCCAGCCGAAAAGGGCTGAGGTGATTCTTGCCGGGATGGGTATTCTCCTCTCGATCATGAATAGGCTGGGAAGCAACAAAATTACAGTCAGTGATATGGGATTACGACATGGGCTGATGTTCGAAAGGTTCTGTTCATAAAATGATACTTATTTCTGTGCTTAAATTTTATCACCATGAACCTGAAAATTGCATCGAAGAGAGGGGTAATTTTCCAACTTTAGCTATGACCAAAATCAGCTTTAAAATACAAAACTTATCAGGAGGAGTCAAAATGAAGAAGATGGTTCTAATCATACTGGGGATAATTCTCCTTGCAGGCATGGTAGCATATGCTGGAGGTACAAAAGAAGGTGCTGGAGAGTTCCCGGTAAAACCTATTAAAATTATCGTTTACACCAAACCCGGTGGACTTATCGATATTACAGCAAGGAAGTTTACCGACATAGCATCAAAATACACCGACGCAACATTTGTTGTGGAAAATAAACCTGGAGCAGGTGGAATAGTCGCAATGAAGTATATCCTTGAAGAAACAGAACCGGATGGTTACACCTTATTTGCCGCTACAAAATCAAACATCTCAAAGGTGGTTGCATCTGAGGGCAAGGTTGACCTCAATGGATTCGAATGGATAGCCATGCTTATGGCAGATCCCGAATGTGTTATAACCAACAAAAACTCCTCCATCAGAACCTGGGAGGACATTGTTAGAGATGCAAAGGAGAAGAATGGAAATCAGATATGGGTTGGTCCTGCAGCCGGTGGCCTCGACCATGTTACTGCAATGAAACTCTGGGAGAAAGCCTGGATTAAAGCCAAATGGATCCCATTTGCAAGTGGAGGGAAAGCCATACCAGCGCTTCTTGGCGGACAGGGTGTGGCCTATGTGGGAAATCCAAGGGATACAATAGGAAAACCAGATCTCATGATCGCCGCGGTGTCCAGTAAAGAAAGACTTCCCCAGTTTCCAGATGTTCCAACCTTCGGCGAGCTTGGAATAAAAGACTTCGATAATGAGATAATGTGGCGCGGTTTTGCAGTGAAAAAGGGTACACCAGAATATGCACTAAAATGGTACGATGATCTGTTTAAAAAAGTAACTGAAGATCCAGAATGGAGAGAGTTCTGGGAAGTAGGTGGAATTGATTTAGTTTACTATAGCACTGAGAAATTTGAAAAGATCATCGAGCAGGACGTGAAGGATTTTACCGTTTATCTTAAAAAAATTGGTATGATCGATTAAAACGTGCAATTTATTGCGTGGTTATTTCCACCTCCGGTATAATGGATTTAATCTGGCAATGTGTTGTATTATTGCCACTACCGGAGTATAAAAACCGAGTTTGCCGAAAATCCAGATAACATTTAAAAGCAAACTCTACAAAATGCATTTGCAAATAAAAGTTTTTAAATGAAGGGTTTCAATTGAAAAAGTGAAATATCAATGGTAATCTAAATCGTAATTTATAGCAAAAGAAAAAAGTGTGGGACATGGGACAGGTTTTATAACCTGTCCCTCTAAGTCCTTCTAGATTCAAATTAAAAGAGCAATAAAATAGCATTAACGGGTATTATAATGGAAACAATAATGAAGTACTTCAGTAGCGGTAACGGCCTGCTTTATTTCGGGATTTTTCTAATAGCTGTCTTTGGCATCATTGCATTCATCATCCTGAAATCTCTTAAAAGAGAATACATAGGCCATTTATTGATACCAATAGCTTTTATCGAAATTACGGTATTATTCCTCGTTATCTCATTGGGATACGGAAAAAGAGGCGAAGTAGGACCTGCGGTTGTACCACGAATATGGGCCTACGGATTTATTGCACTGAACATATATATTCTTATCAAGACACTAACAGGTAAAGAAGAGAAAGATCCAAAACCAGGTCGACTTGATAAAGTCCTGCTTTTCCTAGCACTCAGTGTGGTCTACATATTGAGTGTAAAATATATTGGCTACTATATAGCCACATTCATCTTCATATTTATGGGTATCTATCTTCTTGCTTACAGAAAATACCTCGTAATGATTACAGTAGCAGGTGGATGGCTTGTGCTTGCCTATATCGCATTTTATAAGCTCTCTTATGTGCCGCTTCCTGTTGGTAAATTGATAAAAGCAATATTTTAATGATGGAGTATTTTAAGTGGACCTACTTGCAAACCTGGCCAAAGGATTTGGTTACATCTTTGGATTTCAACAGATCTTCATAATAATCATTGGAGTTATTCTGGGAATACTTGGTGGTGCCATGCCGGGATTATCACCATCCATGGCGGTAGCACTCCTTGTGCCATTCACCTACAAAATGTCTCCGATGCTTGCAATTATCCTTCTCGCTTCTATATACCTTGCAGCTAACTACGGAGGTTCAATTACCGCGGTAACGATAAATACACCAGGAACTCCTGCTGCAGCCGTAACTGCAATAGATGGATACCAACTAACAAGGGTGGGGAAACCGGGCAAAGGCCTTGGAACATCCCTTGTAGCCTCAACCATTGGCGGAATAATAGGGGTATTTATTCTGATATTTTTCTCTGTACCCCTTGCCAAGGTGGCGGTTAGAATCCATCCGGCCGAATATTTCGCACTCGCTATGTTTGGATTGACCCCGAAGAGTTTGGAAAGGGAAGTCTCGAGGGTGTTGCCTCATCTGAGGCTGCCAACAGCAGCTCCGTTGGCGGGGCACTTATTCCACTTCTTACACTGGGTATTCCGGGGAGTGCAACAGATGCTGTTCTGATAGGTGCACTTATGATGCACAACCTGAATCCCGGACCTCAGTTATTCATTGAAAGACCGGATATTATCTATGGCCTTTTTGCAAGTCTTCTAATTGCCAATTTTGTAATGCTTATCCTGGGTTCCTATGGGATAAGAATCTGGGGGAAGGTAACATTAATCCCAAAATCCATCCTCTATCCCATGATAATTACCGTCTCGGTAATCGGGAGTTTTGCTGTTAAATACTCTTTCTTTGATGTTGCTTCCTGTATAGGGTTTGGAGTGCTGGGATGGATCCTCAGAAGATACAAATATCCGGTAGCACCTGTGGTGCTCGGAATGGTGCTTGGAAAACTTGCCGAAGAAAACTTTAGACGCGCAGTAATGATGGGTGGATATGGAATATTTATACACAGAATTGCTACAGTAACAATTCTGCTAATAGCATTATTCTCATTTGCCTTTCCATTTTATCAATCATATATGAGCAATAGAAGATTAAAAAATCAAGGAGAAAATGGTTAAAAAAATCCACCACTCATGGTGACTGGTTAGCTTTTATCATAGATAAAATCAATGAAAGCCCTGCAAGCTTTTGGAAGAACAGTATTCTTCGGATAGATCAGATAGTAATCTATTTTCAGATTAAAATTCTCCACATCCAGCACCTTTAGCAAACCAGCTTCAACTTCTCTCTTTACAGCAATTTCAGGAATTATTGTAGCCCCGAACCCCTCCTCAACCATTCTTTTGACCGCTTCAACATTTCCCAGCTCAATCGAAATATTTCTATGAAGCTTATGCTCTTTTAACCATTTCTCTACGATTGTCCTTGTAATGGTTCCCATCTCTCTCGTTAAAAAAGGAACATTGAGAAGTGATTCGACGGGAACACTTTTATAAGCGGTTAATTCATGTTCAGGCGAGATAATAAATACCATTCTTTCAGAATGGAAGAACTTCGCAACAAGATTGTTATTTAACTTTTGTGGAATGCCGGCTATTGCCAGATCAACATTCCCATTTAAAACATTTTCTATTGTAGCCTTTGAGTTTGCAATAAAAGTTTTTATCTCTATGAAGGGATTCAATCCTTTAAACTTTCCAAGTATTTTTGGAAGGTAATACGTTCCCATTACAGAGGTAGCACCAATTGTAATTGTCCCTCTAATACC
>CAZFGQ010000022.1:0-1615 GCA_964518675.1 uncultured Spirochaetota bacterium | reverse complement strand
CATTTATTTTTGAAAAATGCCTGATTATTGTATTATAATTTAATTGCTGGAATAATTATTTAAAAATAATAATATCACTTTCATCAATTGTATTTCAATTAACAATAATATCTATTTACCATATTTATTTTATCTTCTGAAATGTAAAACATGCCAAAATATATATCTACAGGAGATAGCCATGAAAAGGCTGATATTTATTGGACTCTTTCTCTTATTAATCTTTTTTATTGTTCCAAATATTTTCTTTGGAGATGGCGACTATTATACACTTGAGTTTCAGCCTGGATCTGGCCAGTCAAAGGTAATTCCCTTGGGAATATCCGGAAACGAAAAATACTTCTCATTCGTAGAACTATTCTCACCCTACCAGGAATTCTCCAATATGTATTTCAAGGCATTTGCCAGGCTTTATATCATCGACGTACCTGGAAACTCATTCGCTACCAAACCGGTAACTGTAGATACAGACGTCCACAACAACCCACTGGATCAGGATTGCTTTAGCTTCTTCGAGTATGAACTTTTGAGGAAATTAATGAATGAAACATCAGGATTACTCCAGAAATACGATATAAACTATGGAGTACTCCCTGTTGAGGTGTCCCCTTTTATCGAAGGAGATATGGATACTTCCAAGGAACAGGTCTTCCATCTATTTAACGGAGAAATGGGAGAACTTGCCTCCGTAAAACTGTACATAAGGGAACAAAACCCATCAAGTCTTCTCGATATAAGAATAAGTTCCACAGGCATAGAAAAAGTAGAACAGATACTACAGAAAGATAAAAAAACACCAACATGGCGGACTAATGCAAGAGAATACAGGATAGATAAAGTATACTTCTATGGAAATTCAAATAAATACATTATTGTATTTATAAAAGTAATTTTCCCAGCACAAAACGGTATGGAGGATACAAGATACATGTGTGTTACCGGAAAGATCAACAGAGTATGGGAAAATGCTTTTAAATGGCCTGAAGAAGAGATGTATTAACGGTAAATTTTATTGATTATTTGAAATATGGAGAATTGCTCCAAGTCCTGCATTGACAAAATCACGTCCCCATGCATCTCTGAACATCTCAATTGCCATTTCTCCAGTGCAGTGACTTGGACCAACTTTTTTCACCCCGAGCTTTTTTAAATCATTAATTATACCACTAATCTGAATATCAGATGCACCTTTCAGATGGAATCCCCCTGTCACAAGGTAAATCCCACCACCAAACCGTTCTGATGCCCTCTCTACTATTTTCACAATCCCCGGATGGGCACACCCGGTAATTATAATAAGTCCTTTTTCTGATTTAATAATCAATGATTGCTCTTTGATTAATGTTCCCATCTGACCTGAAGAATAGGCATTTTTACATACTTCAACCGGTTCCGATACCTCTATAATTCTACCTCCTCTGGCCCTCAATTCGCCTTTAAAATCATTGGGAAAAGATGCAGGAACAACTATTTCAACATCCGGATTTGCATCAAGAAAAGATTCAATACCACCCGTATGATCGCTATGTATATGGGATAGGAATACCAAATCTATTTTTTCTGGATCAATTTTCAATTTCTTCATATTTGAGACAAGTATGGATCCATTTCCTCC
>CAZFGQ010000021.1:29420-40571 GCA_964518675.1 uncultured Spirochaetota bacterium | reverse complement strand
TACGAGATACATCGGTGACTGGAGTTCAGACGTGTGCTCTTCCGATCTAAACGAGGGTATAGAAAACCAGACTAAGGTAAGTGAATCAAATTAGCAGAGTGAATATTTAAGAGGGAATAGTAAATAGAATAATGCAATTATTTATTGCGAGATATTTCATTACCTATTGATGGACTGATTTAATATCATAAAACACTCTGGAAATAAAATCGCAAAACTGATTCCAGTTATTCTCAAGCCATCTCATAGCCCTAACGTTGTGCTGGAGGTATATCAGGTATTCGTAGGGATTCTGTTTTTTAATGTAGTAGTCATCCACATCCCAGTTCAAAACATAGAGATTTGCTGCCTTAATCATAACAGGAAGGATTTTTATCTCATTATCATCAAGTGGGCCTATACCATCAAGAGCCAACGATTCCCTTTGATAACCATTCAGGAAAATTGAAACTCTGTCCAGAAGGAAATCGCCATCCTCTTTTCCTTCCCATGTTGTACAAAAATACACAATTGCAAGAGCCACATCGAAGACCCTGACATCAATTTTTGACCAATCAAAATCAAACAGCCCAACGGCTTCCTCATTTCTGTATTTCAGGTTTCCAGGGTGGTAATCACAGTGAATGGCAAGCTCAGGTAGTTTGCTATAAAGTGGCATCCCAATCTGGGATATTGTTCGATCGATTACAGAGAGTATTGAATCAAGATTTTTGAAAAAGTAACTATCAAATCTTGTGTTCCCTGCCCTCTTTGCATACTTCATCATATTCCCCGCAATATTCGGAAGAAGCTCAATGATCTTTGGCTCGTATCTTCTGCCCTCAGGCACAAGATCTTTAACACAGGAGTGATACCTCGCCAGTACCCTTGCTGAGCTCTCAAGTTCTTTTATCGTACAGCCCGGGTTATCCCAGGTGTATTTGTCCTCCCCTTCCAGAAACCCAAAAATGGCAAAATAAGTCTCCTCTATTTCATTCTGGATCTTTGTTGTTTCCTTAACATATGTTTTCCCATCTGACCTCGGAATTAAAGAAGCCGCAAGCCTGAACCCTTTCCTCATTAGATGCTTTACAATCGAGTGTTCAAATTTTACCTCTTCTTCTCTTATACCCCTCTTATATTTCCTCAAGAAATATTTTGATCGTTTGCCATTCTTAATCGTCTCGATAGCAAAGCTCTCATTAATATATCCTCTGTCAAGTTTCTCCAGATGCACAAGTTCTCCAATATCATAGTATTTGGAGATTATATCGCCAAAATGCGTTCTGACATAGTTGCGGATTATTACCTCTTGAAGTTTCTGTGCACTTGAAACAAGAGTATCAACGAGCTCTCTTAATTCAATCAGCTCAAAAAGATCCAAAATATACCTCCTTAAACTCCAAGCTCATCAACCTCCTGATACCACTTCATCTTTGTACCTATCTTACTTCGCATCTTCCATTTTAGAGATTTCGGAGCTTTCTCAATCTCTTCGAGGATATAATCAATTCTTTTACTTACTATTGACTTATCCTCATCTGTAAGCTGTGGATATTTATTGAGGAAATTTTTAAGAATGTTAAGATTATCCACCACTGTTTTCCAGAATCCCCAGTCTTTTGTAAGGTAATTAAGAATAATGTTCTTATTTATCTCATCATTGTCGGTTTCTCCAAAATCATACTCTCTCAGAAGCATTATTGTATCAATGAGATCTTTTTCATTTATTTTTGCTATCTGCATTTTTTCAAGAAACAACTCTGCAAGAGGTATTGTAATAGGGTCCTGTTCCAGCCTTCCTCTCAGATTTATTGTATGCGAAAACTTAAGTTCATCGAGAAAAACATCTACATGTCTCTTGTTGATTGTGTCGTGGAAAAGCAATCTGGAAGTACCAAAAAGATTATTTACTTCCACATCCTCCTTGTACCCACAATCTGTAAGAAACTGCTTAACTCTTGAAGATTGTTTTCTATAAGAAGCAAAATCTATATCCGTGAATTCCCTTCCCAGATCCTTCTGAAGATAATTGAACTTTTTGCATTTCGTGTTAAATGCGAGTGCTCCAACGAGGCGGAGAATAATATCCCTGTTCTCTTCCCTATTTAGCAGGGATAATAAACGATCCTTTTCTTCATTAAAATCGGCTTTTGGATCCCCATACTTCGGCATTTACTTCTCTCCTTCAATTTATGTTCAATCTAGGAAATTTATTTATAGGATTTTTAATATCCCTCCTGTTTTGAATATAATAATATTTTTATTTTCTTAAAGGGATTAATACATTAAGGCCACCCAGCAAAGCCGGATGGCCTTTTTATTTTTACCTGATCAACGCACCCAACAAATATCCTGGACCACCAGTTTCTCACAACATAAAACACATCACTCCACAGGTATTTCCTGGTAGATCTTGGTTGTATCGATACCCTGCTTCTTTCGATAAGCATTGAAGCTGTAGAATATCAGAGCAGCAATGCCGTAAAGTACCAGCATGAATACTATAGAACTTGCATTTGACCAGCCGATCCCGTAGAGTGGAAAATCAAATGGTGCAACATGAGGATCCCATATCCATTCTACCAGTAGCCAATCCAGAAACCCCATAAAGATCAAACCGGCAAACGTAATAAGAGGAAGTTTCCCGTGTGTGGATACCCTCTTAATTGCGTAGAATAGTATCCATATAAGTACCACTGCATTTCCAACATTGAAAATCCACACAAGAAATACAATAACCCAGCTCAAAGCATTTGCCTGAACATCAGGTAACCCGGCCAAAACCGCAATTCCATAGCTGAAAGACTTATAGATCAGCCAGATCGATGCCAGAACGTACAGAATTGTAACAATCCAGCTCAGCCACCCCTGGACCCAGTACTTGGAAATAGGCGAGCCTTCGAATAGATCCTTTTTCCGCCATGGCAGAATTATCCCGGCAACTGTTGTTCCGAGATATGTAACTGCAATTACAAGGGTAGCATCCAGGGCAAGAGTCTGAAAATTAAAGATGTTAAAAGCATATAAAAATGAAACTATAACAGAAGGTATAACCATAAGGAGCAATGCATTGATTGGTGTATGGGTTTTTGGACTTACCTTACTTGCCCACTCGGGAAGCATTCTATCAAACGATGCCGCAAATATTACACGTGTTGAACTGAGAAATACCGTGCCTGACCATCCAAACCACCACAGTCCCATCAGAAGTATTACTATGAACTGAATAAATGGGCTTTTGACCATAAATGCCGCGAATAGGGCAGGATAAGGCCAGAAAGGAAGTGGTGGTTCTTTATCTGTGTACCCCCATGTATAGTTCCAGAAAGCCCCGTTAGCTTTATTGTAAAAATCCCAGCCTATGCTTTTTGCTATTAATCCAAAAAACACGATTGCGAGGATAGTGGTTACAATTATTGCCCATGCCATTCCCTTTAGATTTCGCCTGAAATCGCTTGCACCACTGACCTCACCGTACAGGGTTGACCCCCAGTTTGGCCACAGATTAAAGAACACGATCATCGGAATTATTGCTATACTTGCACCAAGTGCTATCTCATTTAAAGGCCCTGCCACAGTACCAGCCTCTTCTCCAGCTTTTAGGGTTTCTTTATAAAGATCCATAGCCTTTGCACCGAACATCTCTGGAACTATTTTGTTGAGATTATCAATGAATGTTGTTTTGTTCCCGACCAGCAGGAGAATGAAAACGAAAAGTAATCCAATTATGGCGCCAAAGAAACAGAATTTCTGTACCCTTGCATACCACTTCATCCCGATGGCAATGTAAACAAAGACGATCACATTTACAGCCAGCATCCCTACAAGCATTCCCGCATTGGTGGTCGTAAACCACAGGGCAGCATCTCTGGCCCCAGATATTGCAAGAATTGGTGTGATAAACTCATAAACAAGCATCTGCCCGTAAAGCGGAACCCAGAGCCAGAGGATAAACCACCATCCGGTTACTGCCAGGATAAATCCCCAGCCCCTTCCCAGAATTCGGCTCTGCCATACATAATCACCGCCCGAGCGTGGCATTGTCGAAATAAGACTTGAATAGACAATAACCTCAAAAACGGTGAATATCGCCCCAATCACAATTGCAGTTGCAATATTCCCTTCGAAGTAGTAGCAGTAGGAGAAAATAAATAAACCAAGAGTAATGAGGTTGATGGAAAATGTTGCGTAGATGAAGGCATCGAAAGCCGACCATGCTCTAACTAAGCCGCTCGCTTTTCGAACAAACAGAGTTTGTTCAGACATGGCACCCTCCTTTCAGGATTTGTTTTTACCATATCTGGCGATTTTTATTTATGTAAAAATCACCAGATAAAAACCTCTCCATTCATAAAACCCTGTTTCTTATTATCACCCCCCTTCCAGTTTTAAATGAAAGATCATCCTGTTGTAAGTACATAGCTTCCTATTTTCCTTGGTTTTAACTCAATTATTGCTCCCTGTAATACCCCCTGCTCATACATGCTCCCCGGATTAACGCATAAGGTTTTCCCAATTCTCGTCGTTCCTTTGCCCTCATGCACATGCCCAAATAAACCAAGCATGGGCTTGTATTTTTCAACAGCCTCAGCCACCGCTTTGCTTCCCACAGGAACAAGGGATTGTCCTGCATACTTCGGTTTTAGATCCTCGGTAAGTTCGGGCGCTTCATCAAGACCACTCCCATAAGGGGGAGCATGGAAATTAAAAATAGCATTTTTATTACCGGAAAGCTTTCCCACAAGTTTTTCTATTCTTTCTGCAAGCTTCTCTTCGGGTTCTTCCCTGGGTGTATTCCAGGGAGTGGGATTCGACCAGCCGGTACTTATCATCTCATAATGTTTATCAATCTCGATCAACTCGCCCTCAACATGCTTTACAAGCTTCGATTGTCTGATCACCTCATCAATCTCAAAATGGTCATCATTTCCAGGACAAACATAGCACCTTATATTTTTTCCGCTTAACTGTTCATCAGCGTAATCCATCCACCTCTTAATGGTCTCAAGCATCATATCAAGAAATAATTTATCTACTTTTTCTCTTGAATCTGAGAGCTCCTTAACCTCCTCGGTTGATGTAACGTATGGATAGTACCCTTTATTCTGTATTGTCCTTATCCAGTGTTGAACCTCCTCCTGCGTACTCAGATCATATTCATTCTCCAAAAAAGTGAGTTTATAATGGCCGTTATTCTGTTTTATTATTGGAATCAAAGCTTTTCCCGTCATATCACCACCAAGTATAAGAACATCAACCCCGTAAAACTCACCAGCTTTTATAAACTTCTTCCAGCATATCTCAGAACCATGTAAATCTGTCGCAAAAAATATCTTCATGACCTTAATTTATCCTCCATCTTTTAAATTAATAACCCTTATACCCTGATTTTTTTAAAAAAGGAAATTGATTTTTTGGAAGTTGTGTAATAGTTTTTGGTGTGTTGTTCTTGACCATTTGCTTTTTCGCATAAAGTCATTTAAAGCGAGTGGGATACATGCACAAAAACCAATTTATTTTATACGGTAAATAATAAAAAATTTAATAAATTAAGTCTATATAAGAATTATTATTCTGTCAAGAGTTTATAAAAACAATTTTCTATCTCAAGATATATAATTAAATGGACGGATATTAGAATCCATCCAAACTATTAAAAACGGGAGAAAAGACAATGAATTTTTTTGAACTTTTCAATGAAGATGAAATAAAGTCAATCCATCAAGCATCGCTCTGGATACTTGAAAATATAGGACTCAAGGTAAGGTACGAGAAGGCAAAAGATATTTTTCTCAAGCACGGCTGCTCCTGGGACTCAGAGAACAATACCATAAAAATCCCGTCAAAAATAGTTGAAGAATACATAAAAGCCTTTGTTCCGAAGTTCATTTTCAGGGGACGTGACCCAGAGTACGATATTACACTGCCAGACGATCGTCCCTGTATTGTCACGGGAAGTTCTGCACCGGATATAGTTGATCCGATTACTGGCAAAACCAGAAGGGCCACATCGAAGGATATTGCAAATATAGGTTTTCTGGTAAACGAACTTAAGGGATACGATGTTTTCTCTATCTCTACACTTGCAGATGATGCTCCAGAGGGTCAGTTCAGCATCTCGCGCTTCTATCCAGCACTAAAAAATTGCCTTAAACCTGTAAGAAGCAATACCCCAAACATGGAAGAGCTCAAGCAGGTTCTGGAACTGGGAAAGACAATCATGGGAGGGGAGGATGCTTACAGAGAGAGGCCAATTATTAACCACCACTACTGTCCCATCATTTCACCTCTTACAATGGATGTTGATTCTACCGCTTCTTATATATACTGTGTGGAAAATGGTTATCCAGTATATGGGACAATTGTCCCAAATGCCGGAGTCAGTGCACCAATGACCCTTGCAGGAACAGTTGCTCTCGGAAATGCAGAGTTTCTTGCTCTGGCGGTGCTGACCCAGATGATAAGGCCCAATACGCCAGTAATATATGCAGTACTCTCTACAGCTGCTGATATGAGAACCGGTGGATATGCTCCAGGAGCAATTGAAACTGCGATGCTTCAGGTAGCCCACTCCCAGATGGCCAGGTTTTACAATGTACCTTCAGGTGGATATATCGGGCTCACAAACTCTCACCTGAATGATGCTCAATCGGGATACGAGACAGGAATGGGTGTAACAGCTGCCCTCCTTGGAGGAGCAGACCTTTTCAACATGGGGGGATTGTTGAGCTCACTGATGGCATTTGATTTCGCAAAAGCCGTAATAGATAATGAGATAGCACTAATGCTTAAACGTATTGTAAGGGGAATTGGAGTAAACGAGAGCACACTTGCTCTGGATATCATAAAAGAGGTTGGCCCGGGTGGAAACTTTATGGACCATGATCATACTCTAAAACATATGCGATCAGAGGTATTCTTCCCGGAGATCGCAAACAGGGATATGCGAGAGATATGGGAGAGCGCGGGTAAGCCCGATGCCCATGCTCGTGCCCTTATCATTGCAAAACAAATCCTCACAAAAGAAAATCCGGCATCATTCTCTGAGGACATTGACAAAAGAATCCGGGAACGTTTTCCAGGTCTCGTGAAGGGAGAACCAGGCTGGTATGAATAGGGGTAATAACATCAAACTCTTATAATATTACTGAATCAGTGTAGATAAAATATCATTCCTTTTAAAATGCAAAATCAACTCTAACACTAAATTTAGCATTTGTTTCTCCATTTTTTCTAAAACTCAAAATCATTCCCGACACCTAATATCAGATTATCAATTAAAGAGAAAATAAAGGGGGAAAATATAAAATTTACAAATTTTTTCTTGTTTTTTGCGCATTAGATGCTAAAGTAATAAACAATTCCAGAGGAAGGAGGTAGTAATGAAAAAGATCTTTATTTTAGCATCTCTCCTGGTGCTTGCCTCAACTATGCCACTTTCAGCCCAGGTACTGAGCCCATCAAATATCTACAACGGAACCGCAGGGCTAGTTTACTCCGATTGGGACAGGATATATTACCCCTCGCATTCAAGTGGAATTGAAAGGAACTTCATTTTCGTACCATTTTCAACAAGTGCAGTATTTAATGCAGATCACTATACTGGTGGAACTTCATTCGTAATTGGTCCATTCAGGGTATTTTTCCTCGGAGATGTATATTTTGATAGACAGAAAGCCTCTGCAGAATCCCTGAGTTACTCATATGGAGACACTCCATATGACACAAATGGTAATGGGATGCCTGATACGTATCAATATACATGGGACTATAATTACAGTTATGATAAAAACAGATTTGACAAGAGCAGCATGCTTCTGTCACCAGGTCTTTCTCTTACACTCGGCCCCCTAACCGGTGGTGCCCGGTATATTTTCCAGAGGGTTGCATATAACAACATCACCTTCGATTATACAGAGCTCGAAACTATAACAGATACAACGGTGGCCTCCAATAATATTGCAACACAATCAGATCAGGAAATATCCCTTAAGATGAGGGATGGTGGGCTGGTAAACGGATTTGCAGCTGGTGGAAGTATAGATTTCGGTTTTATAAGAATAGAGGGGGATCTTTTCACAACGGTAAAGACGTATGGAAGATATGATATGGATGCAATTTCAAGATCTCATTATTTGAATGAAACAAATTTAAATCTTATTGATGGCACTACTCAGGATTACATTACAGGTTCTTCAGCAATAAGTGTTGAGAATGGCTGGCTTGATTTTACAACCCTCACTGGTAATTCTCTTATATTCAATCCTGGCAGCAGCATCACTCACTTTGAGTATCAACCAAATGAACCAACAGGAAATTATCCCGGATCTTTTCCAACCAGTATCCATATGCCCCAGGTTGTGACATCAACAAACCTTTATGCACAGGGCGAACTTTTCGGGTTTATTGTCCCACTTCATACAGGTATGACCTTCTCCAAATTAACCAAAAAATCCTTTGTTAAAGAAAGCGAAAACATCAGCTACGCAAGTGCAGATGTTGAACAATCTCATACAACAACAATAGAAACACTTTCTCTTTCTTCAGATGCTAATAGCAGTTTTTCAACAGGAACAGGTATTGTAAAAAGATTCCACGGAAGCCCGATTATGTTCCAGGTTGGGATGATGTACTATATAGGTACCGAAGCTTACAACATAAAAATCACAAGAAAAGTTGAGACAACCACACAGATTGATGGAGATGGCGACGGATTATACACCACAGCTGGCGTGGATACAAATACAACGCAGGTTCAGGATGGCTGGTATATGATGAGAGATTACAAAAGCACCTACAGCCGGTTTGTTTTTCCAGTTTCATTTATATTCAACATAACGAGAAACTTTGAATTTTTTGGAAGTGCCCAGATTGAATACAAACTTGGGAAAGAAAAAACAGCATTTGTAGATACAGGCGCAGGTTTTGCTGACGGTTACAATACAGACACCACAACAGATAACATAACGGGAACAGTTATTACTACCCCCTCAGATAAAGAAAACTATGATGCTGAGCCTGCAAAGCAGTACACAGTCACAAGCATTAACAGTGCTATCCTCAACTATTTCTTTGGACTGAGGTACTTCTTCAATCCAAACCTTATTTTTACAACCCAGCTTCTTACAAACGAACCAATTATACAGCACTCACCCAGTGGTGAGGAAGTTACCAAAGATACTCTTTTCAATATGACCCTCATAGCTGAGGTAGAGTTTTTATTTGGCAAAGAAAAATAAAATCGTTTAATAAAAGATTCGATAATAAAAGGGCTCATTTACAAAAAATGAGCCCTTTTTTATTATTAACCACCGTTCATTATAATAAAATCTCTTTATAGTTAATAGTTTTCAAGGATAAAA
The DNA here is from genome assembly GCA_964518675.1 of uncultured Spirochaetota bacterium. Lineage (GTDB taxonomy): Bacteria > Spirochaetota > B62-G9 > B62-G9 > CAZFGQ01 > CAZFGQ01. Next base: position 31,227 of record CAZFGQ010000021.1, on the reverse strand, counting down.
ACGATAATAAAAATGATAAATACCAAAAATGTGGTATTTTATAAATTAAGATGATGATACAATATAAATGGAAAATACTATTACAATTAATAATTATCTCTCTCTTAGCCGGATGTGGATACATAACTGAAGAGGAGTATCTCCCTCGCTATTTTAATGATTTAGATAATCCTTACATTACAGATATTTACCCACCTGAGGGGAGCACACTTAATTCTCTGGAATATATTGATGTAACATACTCTGAACCTGTTTTGGGAGCAGATATACTGGATAACTATACATTAAATGGTTCTGGGCTGGGAAGCGTTTCAATAAATGACATAACCAAACTCTCTGACAATAAATACAGAATCTCTCTTTCTGGAAGCCCTTCAGATAGTGAAGTTACACTTACAATTAACAATATTACAGATTTAAATGAAAATTTACTCAGTGAAGAAGTATTTACCTATCAAATGGATCTAACAGGCCCCAGTGTTGTGGCAACTCCTACAAATGGAAGCAAAGTGGATTCCTTAACCCAGATTGATATTCAGTACTCAGAAAGTGTAATGGGCGCTGACATTTTGAGCAATTATAGCCTAAGTGGCCCGGGTATTGGGACACTCGTTCTAAGTTCTATAACTGAAATAGGTGCTAACAAATATAGACTTACACTCACAGGTACTCCAGGGTATTCTCAAATAGTGCTGACTATCTCAAATGTTTACGATGGCGTAGGCAATGCCCTTACTGGTAATACAATCACATATACAGGATGGTGGAATACAGACTGGCAGTATAGAAGAAAACTTGTTTTCGATAATAGCGGCCAAACAAAAAATCTTATAGATTTCCCAGTCCTGGTGAAGCTAAATAGTAGCAGGATCAATTATTCATCGACTCAGGATAATGGTGAGGATATAAGATTTGTCGATCCTGATGGCACAGTTCTGAGTTACGAGATAGAAAGCTGGGATGAAAGTGGTGATTCGATTGTCTGGGTAAAAGTCCCGCAGATTGATGGTGGCTCTACCACTGATTATATATGGATGTATTATGGAAACCCATCCGTCACTGACGGGCAGAATGCCTCAGATGTATGGAGCAACGGATATGAGCTTGTAATGCATTTGGATGAAACATCAGGTAATTTCGAAGATTCAACTGGTAACGTTCATTATGGCCAGGCTTTCGGTGGTGTTACAAGAGGAGCAGATGGGAAAATAGGAAAAGCGGTCAGTTTTGATGGAAGCTCAGGATATATTGCACTTAATATGAAGTATACAGGACCAAATGTTATACCAGAACTAACAGTCAATGTATGGTTTAATACAAGTTTTGTATATTCTGGAACTGTAGGAACTCTTGATAATACAAATTGGTCATTTGTGGATTTTGATAGATCTGATTTCTATGACTTTTATATAACAGGTAAATCCGGGGTACTTGAGTTTTCAACCACTGCATCATCAACTGATGATTTTCCTGCTAGTACAACAGGTCTCAATAATGGAAGTTGGCACCTTGGCTGGGCAGTATATTATGGAAATGATAAAATAATCTATCTTAACGGTACGCAGGATGCAATCATGGAAAATGCTCATAGTGGTACTGCAATAGGCATTTCCTCTACTAGATGGGGGTTCATTGGTGATGGTTCAGAGGCAACTGCGTTTAATGGAACGCGAAACAATATATACTACGATGGATATTTAGATGAAGTTAGAATCTCTAGTGTTGCCAGATCAGCAGCCTGGATTGCTGCTCAGTACCTCTCGATGAACGATAGTTTTATAACCTTCGGCGAAGAAGAGTAAAAAAA
>CAZFGQ010000021.1:0-29320 GCA_964518675.1 uncultured Spirochaetota bacterium | reverse complement strand
TGCTATCTGAACTTCTTCTGTTATCTTGCTTTTTGAAACTTCTTCTTTAATAATGTTCTCCAGGCTTTTCTTTTCTATTTCTGCTATTTCATGAATAGAAAGATATAATTTTCTAGCTTCCTCATTCTCTGGATCCTGAATAATTGCTTCTTTCAATAAATTATAGGCTTCCTCAAAGTTCCTATTTTCAATCTCTAGAAGTGCTTTTTTGGTCAGTAGAAAAGATTGTTTTTTCTTTCGAGCCCTTTCAATTTCAAGAAGAAGATTTTCAGCTTCAATATTTCCTTTTTCTTTCTCCAAAACAGATTTTATCTCACTTTCGGCTTCTTCATAGTTTCCGGCAAGAAACTTCTCTCTGGCAGATTCAACAGTCTGACACCTGAGCATAAGGGGAGAGAAAATAAATAAAGTGGTCAAAATAACAAACACTTTCATCATAGATACCAATGGCCTATTAATTATCTTTTTCCAAATCATGCTTTTTCTACACCAGATTACAGTTATCAATTACCCACATTCCTTTAAATCATGATTCATCTTTTAAACAAAAAGTAAAAAAACGGTACTCTTTTTTCTTTTTTAATCCCTTTCAAAAATGAATCAACAATTATCCTGAAGCACTGAGCCAGTACACCTGTTTCATGGAGAATGACAACAGGAGTACGTTTCTGAATTGATTCCAGAACCCTCTTTGAATCTTCAAGAATATAATCCAGAAAATTGATCTCTGATCTAATCCTGAATTTTGACACGGTATCCTTAATTTTTGAATAGATCTCTATAGCGCTTTTAACACTCAACGCCTTATTTACAACAAGGTCAAAATAAATACCAGGTTTTTTCAGAGCCGCAACCTTTATCAATTTATAAAGGTCCACAAGTGAAGTAATTTCAGGATTTGCTATGATAATGTTTCTGCTTGAATATAGAATGAGATCGAGATTCAGAGGATGCAAACCGGCTTGTGTATCAATAATTATATAATCGTATCTATTTTCAATCTTTTGGAGTTCGGAAACAATGTTTCCTATTTTTTGATCATCAAGAGTAATCAGAGTATCAATTTCTTCTCCCGCATATAAAACATCAACCCCACCCACACCTTTCTGGATCACCTCGTTAATCTCAATTTCTCCTTCTATGAATCTTCGAAACTCATTGGAATTATCAATATTTAATAGAAGGTATGTATTGGAAAGATTGATATCTGCATCAAAAATCAAAACCCTGTATCCACGCTTCTTAAGCTCTACAGCAAAATTGGTTGCAAAAAATGTTTTACCGGCCCCACCTTTACCACTGGAAACGGTAACTATCTCTGCTCCACTTCCTTTTACTTTTCCCCTGATTAAAGACCTGTTAATTTCCATATCTATTTTATCTTTTCTCTTTTAATTATTTTTTCAAGAGTTCTGAATATTTCTTCATCAAAAACAGTACCTGAAAGAGATTCCATTAACTCCAAACACTCCTCTATTCCCTTTGCAGGTCTGTAGGATCTTTTTGATGTCAGTGCATCAAAAAAGTCTGCAACAGAAAGAACTTTTGCTATCAATGGTATTTCATCCTTTCTTAAACCTTCAGGATAACCAGTACCATCTATACGCTCATGGTGATACTTTATGCCCTCAATAAAGATTTCTGGAGGATTTGTATCCTGCAACAGATGTACGCCCAAAAGAGTATGTGTTTTAATAATTTCAAACTCTTCCTCCGATAACTTGCCTTTATTTTTGAACACCGACTCAGGGACCTCAAGGTATCCTATATCATGTGCCAGACCAACGTTTTTCGTGATCTCAGGATCCAGCTGGGGATTATTCAACTCTTCTGCAATTCTTCCTACCAATTCTGCTACTTTTATCGAATGATCAATTCTTCCGGTCTTCAAATCGGATAATTTAGCTATTGATAGAAGGGATGTAAAACTGAGCGGATCGATTGAATCGGCAAGTTTTTTAATATCGTAACCCTCTGTATCTATTTCAGGATGTTTTAGCTTTTTTATAAGAGTTTTACTTCTCGAAGATATCTCTTCTTCTCCATCCACCAGCAGGGGGAGAAGAACATCCACAGCATTTTCCTTATTTTTTACTTCCCCCTTCTCCAGCTTACTTTCAATTAACGAGAGTATTTCCGACTTCATATCTGAAGACAACTCAGTGATATATCTCTCGAGCAATTCCCACGAAATTGTGCCTTTCTTCAGCTGATTATACAGTTCATTCAGATTCTGAAGCCTCACCATATCACTGTATCTTTCATCTGTAAGATATTTTGCATCGCTCAGGGTCTCGGCAATTGCATTCTGATACTCAAGAAGGAGATCTGGCCTATCTATCATGGGTTTTGCAGTCTGAAACTGTAGTTCCTGGATGGGTTTTACAAGATGTTTCCTATAATAAGAGAGAAACCCCATAAATATTATAAAAGTGATTATGATAGCTCCTATCGCGAGTATTATAAGTGAAATAGTGAATAACCTTCTATCCTGGTGTTGGGAGTCAAGAAGATTTTTTATTTGTTTTAGATATGCATCTCTTTCTCTGATCTGAGAATTTATGGCCGTTTCCAACAGTTTTTGGTTTCTTTCAATGTTTTTAACCAGTTGTGTTCTCTCTTCTTTTTCAGCTTTTATTCTCTCATTCAGAGTCTGCCAGCTTTTCTCAAGATTCTGGTACAGGCTCTGGCGCTCCATATTTTGTTCTTCTATCGTTTTGCTAAGAGTTTCCTGAGTTTTACTAATTGTATCCTGGTTTTTTCTTAATGTTTCCAGAACCTTTTCCTGTTCAGATTTTTGTGCTTCCATTATTTCAGCTAGTAGTTTTTTTGTCTCTTCTGCTTGTTTTGCAATAATCTTATCGAGGTTAATTGGGGCAGGTACAGGAGTGTATTCCACAGGTTTGCTAACCTGTTCAATTTTCTTTTGTGCTGGTGCCATTTCCTCAGGCGCGGAAGTTTTTTCACTTTTTGATACTAATTCTGCACTCGACGCCTTTGCAGAGGATTTTAGCTTATTCTGTTCTTCAATCTTTTTTTGAATCGCCATAATGTTTTCTTTAAGATAAGGCTCTTCAGAGATCGAGTAGGCTCTGGAGTAGAATTCCAATGCTTCATTCAGATTACCTCTTTCCACTTCAAGGTTTCCCAGTTTTATAAGTGTTGCCACATATATCTTTTTTAGCCTCTCGTTATTCGGGCTTATCTTCAATGCACTCTCAAAATCTTTAACCGCACCGGAATAGTCACCAAGTATATATTTCCTCAATCCTTCTTTATATATAGCATTTACAACATCCTCCTGTGCAAAAGCCCGAGGTATCAACATCAGAATCACAACTAAAAAAAACATTACAGTTATAAGATGCCGAAAAATTCCATTACTTTTCACGCAGATACTCTCCAATTTTTTAATCTTAATCCAATTTAGCCCCATTATATATTATCGAGAGGTTTTTCAAATTTATGTCCCATCTTTTTAGCATTCTATTTATTTTCTTAAATTTTTAACTAACTATTTTATATTTTAGCACTTATTTTAATAAATATCAGGTTGGTACAATTAATATCTATGATCAATAATAATTGGTGGGATTTAAATTGTTTTAGCCATATTTTTTCATATCTTTATCAATTTTTTGTCAACCTGGTGGGAAGTTTGAAAGATGAGTTAAACAGTTTAAATCTTATTTAAAAGTGCTTTCCAGAGTTCTCTTATCCTATCAGATACTTCATTTTGACTGTACTCGATTACTGGAATCCCGGCAACCATAGCTTTTGTGAAAACATCATCATAAGGTATAAGAGACAAAACTTCAAGCCCTCTATCACCGGCCATTTTTATAATTCTATCTGTATTTTCTATATTGATATCGTATTTGTTAATACAAACTGCTCCCTTTACATTAAAATGGTTCAGTACCTGGATTAATCTTTCAAGATCATGAGTACCAGAAATTGTGGGTTCAGTTACAATTAATGCAAGATCTGCACCCGAAAGAGAGGAAATTACCGGGCACCCAATTCCAGGAGGTCCGTCCGTAATAATATAATCAAGACTTTCTTTTTCTGCTATTTCTCTTGCTCTCTCCCGAACTTTGGCTACCAGTTTACCGGAGTTTTCCTCCGCAATTCCAAGTCGTGCATGAACCAGTGGACCATATCTCGTTTCTGACACAAATAATTTTCCGTTTACCTCTTCCTTCGTACTAATGGCTGAAACCGGACAAAGCCTTTCGCATAATCTACATCCCTCACAATCAATCTCATCAATCCTGAAAACTGTTTTCTGATCGTCGAGTACCTCCTTTTTTATTGCTTCAAACCGGCATACCCTCTGACACAATCCGCACCCTGTACATTTATTCTCATCAATAAAAACCTTCATACTTCCTTTGAAATCTTCCTCACTGATCATTTCAGGTGAAAGAACCAGGTGTAGGTCTGCCGCATCAACATCACAATCGGCAAGTACCTTTTTTTCTGCCAGGAGAGCCAATGAAGCCGTTATGCTTGTTTTACCCGTCCCGCCTTTACCACTCAATATTACCAGTTCTCTCATCGTTTTAGTATCCTGAGGTTGAAATAAAATAAAAAATCAGCCCGGTGAAAAATCTCTCTGATACCTCTATATTTTAGAGTTAGAGATTTTAGGTTTTCTGCTGACAACTATCCATGACATCATTTATCATTCACCTGTACTTTTCCCCAGAATCGACTCTATCTTTTCATACATTTCCACGAAATATTTTTTACAATCAGGTCGCTTCGCCACTAAAGGTATCCCCCGAGAATAGAACTCTGCAATCTCCCTATTAAGAGGAATCTCCATAAGAATATGGATATTATTATCAGCGCAATAATCTTTTAGAATACCGTAGTATCCCCTTAAACTACCTTCTCCATACAACTCGTGAACATTCTCCATTATGCCATTAGATCCTGCGACACAATTTTCTGAAGCTTTATCTTTTTCGATTGCCGAAAAATGCTTTTGAGAGCTGTTTTCTGGAGTGAGAATCCTGTTGATCACAACACCAGCGGGAACGTGCAGCTCTTTCACCATTTCAACTGCAAGCTTGAAATCATTAAAACCAAAGGGAGTCGGTTCTGTAACAAGTATACAAAAATCTGTTTCCTTCACTGCCTGTACCACAGGACAGGAGGTTCCAGGTGAAGAGTCAATTATTACTGTCTTGCTTTTATCGATGTATTTTTTTGCCTCTCTAATAATTGGTGGTGAGATGGCCTCACCAACCATTAATTCCCCCTGAATAAATTCCAGCTTTCCTACCTTTCCAAACTTTACAATACCAATTTTCCTCTCTCTTTCTATTATAGCCTTTTCAGGACAGAATGTTTCACAGGCTCCACATCCATGACACAGGTGTTCAAACAGCAGTACCTTCGAAGGAAGCACAGCGAGGGCATTAAACTCACAAACCTCTGTACATTTCCCGCAATGCGTACATCTGCTCTCATCTATTTCAGGTATTTTCATAAATACAGGTTTTTCATTGAAAAACTCTGGTTTTAAAAATAAATGATCGTTAGGCTCCTCCACATCACAATCAATCAACTGTACCCTTCTCACCTCGGATAGCGAAAGAGCAAGGTTTGTTGAAACAAATGTTTTCCCCGTTCCACCTTTTCCGCTTGCAATAGATATTATCATTTTTTATTCTCTTACCATCCTTGCACCACAGTTTGGGCAGGTTATAGTGTAACATGGCTCACCCGGTTTGTGTGGTACCCTAGTTCCACATGAAGGGCATATACAATTTCCACCGGGGCCTGCACCTGCTCTGTTACCACCCATTCTTCCCCTACCCATACCGGCACCTCTTCCCATTCCACCACCTCTTCCTGTACCAGGACCTCCACCCCACACAGGTCCAGTACCATCCCCTCTAGGCATTTTATTCCTCCTTAAAGAAGTCAAAGAATAATATTCTTGCTATTTTTTAAAATAAAATTGCATTTCACATCCTAAGAAAAATACATGCTTGACACATTATAAAACTATTTATCCTAGACCGAAGTGAGAACTGACATTTGGCCCATCAGAGGGTTTCAGTTCCTTCGATTTATACCTCTCAACCGCATCTCTGACCTTACCTGAAACACCCGTAATTACCTCAATACCCGCTTGGGATAGAACCTGATATGCATTCGGTCCGCAATTTCCGGTCAAAACAGCATCCACATTCTTATTTACAACCTTTTGTGCCGCAGCAATGCCAGCACCTCCCCCGGCCTGATTTGAGTTATCTATTACCTCATACTCAAGAGAATCGGTATCCACAATTAAAAAATATCTGCACCTGCCAAACCTCTGGTCAACCTCTGCCTCAAGATTCCTACCATTTGATGTAATTGCTACTTTCATGATCTCAACTCCTTTTTAATATTACACTTAACTAAAATTTTAATATCAACAATCACATTCATAATTATGTATTCATAATTACGTCCTGGAGAAAGCTGTCAAAAACTGCATAATCAACGGTTAATTTAAGATCAATGGTCACATCCACCACCATGCCCCCCACCTTTGCCGTAGCTGTGATCACAGAGGCTTTCCCCACCTTCAATTGTGCCCTCCAGTATCTTGTCGATTACACTATCGATTGAGCCCATTACACCAATCAGAGTGTCAATACCCAGACTTCTAAAAATCTCCTGTGCTCTCCTTCCCATTCCACCACAGATTACGCAATCAACCTTCCGTTCGTTTAAGAATTTTGGGATTGCACCGGGCTGATGTCCCGGATTTAAAACAACCTCTTTTCTAATAATCTTTCCATCCTCAATATCCACGATGGTATACTCAGGACATCTCCCAAAGTGCTGAGCCACAGCTCCATTTTCCGTTGATATCGCAATCCGCATAAAACCTCCTTATTTAAACAATTTAACATTTATTAAAAGTGATTTTTCTCAGAATCTCAGACTCTACACAAAAACTAACCCCTCACATGCGATTAAACCTTTACTTTCATGTACCTTCCATCCACTACATTCGCGCTCTATTTTCTAAACTCTTGAGTAATATATATGATAATTTCCCCTTCTATCCTCCGAGACTATTCCTTTTTAACTTTCCTCTCTTCGAGCTAAAAATCCTGTAATAAGAGTTTTGCAAAATGTGTCGTTATCCCCAACTAACCTTCCTTTTTCTTCTCCTGCTCCTTAGCTTTTTCCAACGTCTCCATATATTTCTGAAGCTCGTCAAGTTGTGACTTCAGAAATTCCTGTTCTTCCTGCAACATCTTAATCTCTTCTTCCGGATTCATTGCCCATCCAAATTGCCTGGAATAAGGGTACGGAGCATAGGGCGGATACCAGCCCCAACCATATGCGGGAACCCCATATGCTGCTCTGTACCAGCCAGGAAGTCCCGTTGCATAATACCAGTATCTCCAACCCCTACCTCTTCCAAAAAATCCCAAACCTCTATAAAACCTCCCTGGCCAGAATCTCCCCGGAATTGGATTCATATAACCCGGTACAGGATAACCTGCACAGTAACCTGCTGCCCTTCCAGTCATTGGGCCAAGTCCTAATGGGCCAGTTCCATCTCCAGCTGGCATTTTAACACCTCCTTAAATAATATTGATAATCATTTTCATTTATAATTTAATACTTCACAATTATTTTGGCAACAGGTTGTTTACCGTAATATAAATTGAGTTTAATCTTACAGCTTTTACAGGATGATCCGCAGAAGCTACTTTACATTTGCAGGAACTAGCAAAGATACCTAGAATACATGTAGATAATTAATCAACTGGATTTCAACACTCCAAACATTCAGTAATTAACTCTGCCATCCTGAGTCAGGAGATAGATACAACAATTTCTTACCAGTACATGTTATTCTAATGTACAACAGTAAATCAGCATTTAATATTAACCAAAATCCTGCATTTGAATCAATCCATACCAGCTAAATTTAAAGTTTAACAAATTAGATCTCCATCACCTGAGTTATCTCACAACCCCTTCTCCCGACAGCTTTCACACACACCGTAAAAATGAATTATGTGGTTATGTATCTCAAAATTAAATTTCTTTGATAAACCCTTTTCTGTTTTATTTATTAACTCCTGCTCTTCATCAATGAAATCTTTGTAGTCTATAATTCTTCCACATTTCGTACAAACAAGGTGGTGATGATGTCCTTTGCTTCCCGGTCCTTCAGCTAATTCATACCTTGCCCTTTTATCGCCGAAATCAAATTTAGATACCAACCCCATCCTGACAAGCATCTCAAGTGTTCTGTAAACCGTAGTAAGCCCAATTGCGGGGTACATCTTATGAACTTCCAGATAAATTTCTTCAGCACTCATATGCGAACGACTGTTATTAAGCACCTGAAGAATGGCCCTTCTGGGTATAGTTAACCTGTAGCCCGCATTTTTAATCTTTCCATGACACCATCCAGGTTCATTTGGAAATCTGTAATGCATTTTCATCCTTACCATATCAGAACTAATAAACAAGACTAATTTTAAATCTTCAAAGCAAAACGCAAATCATTGATGCAAAATAAGGATTTAAGAAATATTGATTTAGGTTATTCGAAGTTCGCCAGTCCTATACCACTTTTAGCTTTATTTTGAGTTTATATTCTTATCTTTCAATTAAACCCAAAAAAAATATTTATAAAAGATTTTAGTATCTAATATTGAAAATGATTATCAATAAATATGATAGTCAATATTACACGTCAGGTCAACATATATTGTATCATAATTTTCAATCTTTAAAAAAATTATAAAATCTAAAACAAAAACCTTCCATCATCCTTTGATGCTTTTAATTTTTTTATATTCTGTTCAAGCCAGCCCTTTCTGTGTTCATCAACATAATCAAAATCTTTCACATAAGGCTTTATATCAAGAAGCGGAGTACCGTCCAAAATATCGATATTTTCTACATGTAGAATATTTCTTTCTATCCTGGCAAGTTTTACAACAGATATACCAATCGGATTCGGCCGAGATGGAGCCCTGGTTGCAAAAACACCATGAGTTCTATCATCCATAAATGGTTTTACTTCCAGTGAAACCTTATTTATTAGATGAAAATGATATATCAATATAATATGGGAAAAGCCATCCAGGTCTTTCAATCCTTTCACATATTCTGGAAAAACCTCAATCCAGCCCTTTATCCCCACCGCGGCCTTTGGCTGAATAGGAGTACCTTCTGGCTTTTCAAATGGAGAATGTATGATTCCAATTGGCTGGTATGTTATAATGTTGAATATTTTCTCACTCATATTATTAAAAAAATTACAAAATCAAAATTTTAACAAAACATTAAAAAAATTCTAAAATAATAAACCCTTTTAAGAACTCCATTCATGTTCAAATCAATTTGTTAAACCGGCGACTGCAGCACCTATCAGAGTGGCATTATCAACCCTTGAAGTCTCAAAATACACACTTCTGGTATCTGTAAGATATTTTTTCAAATAGTACTCGGTGTTTTGTTTTAGATTACGCATGCAATGATACGTTGTCCCTTCGATCACAATCAGGATTGGCTTCAATGGGCTCAAGCCCCTCCCAGATTTTATAGATGCAGCTGAGAGAACAGATGCAGTAATTTTAGAAGCCCTCTCAACCAATCTCAAAAATAACAATCCCAATACAATCTTTGTTTTTTCATCCATCCCCGCAAAAATCTTAGAAATGCCTCTTCCTTTGTCATACGGATAAAGAAGAAAATCGTTAACATCTACAGTTTCTAAGGAGAGATTTAGCAGATCAATATCTCTTATTGCAGTACAATTAATCAAACCATCTGCTACCGCTTTTCGAAAAGCCTCTGTACAAACCATCCCGAAATACCTACCGGCTATCATTTTTTCAAGTTTATAATCTCCCGGATTAATGGTTTTTTTATCGGCTTCGATCTCAAATAATCCCCTTGACTCAGGGGAAAATGAGCCAGCTTCAACATTTATTATCTGATAACCAGATTTATCGGCAATCTCAAGCTTACCTATGTTTTCATTCTTTTCTATGTAACAACAATTCGTACCTGTGCCAAGGATAAAGCCTATATAACCATCAAAAATCCTTTCAACCATAATGCATCTGCCAGCTAACAGAGTCGCCACCGTATCATTAAGGATCACAACCTTCTTCCCGTCCCCCAGACCAAGCCTATCCATTGCCTCAGTAAGCCCCTTCCCAATTGGCTTTCCAATTATTCCTGTTATCTTTATCTCTTTTGAAAACTTAAGGACCCTTCCATCTTTATCAGGCTTCATTTCTGTGGGATATGAGAAGCAAAACCCTATTCTGTCGCTTTCCCCAAGATAAGGTCTGAGAGACATTGCAAGTTCTGAGAAAAAATCTTCACCGGTTACTTCTCTATCCGAGCCAGGCATTTTTCCTGTGGTAATATTTTCAATCACCGGCCTCTTTTCATTGTCAAAATACACAAGTCCTATTCTAAGATTTGTTCCACCCGCATCCAGTACAATTACAGGCCTATTGGACGGTATTTCTCTTTCGATCTCTATGTATGTCGGTAACATGGGAAGAGAGCTACGCTTTCCCGAAAGCCCATTTTCCATATCCACCAGTATCTGTGACGTCAGGTTTTCCATGCTTACATCTTCGGGATGCATATTATAGCTATGAAGGAAATCATCAACTTTTTCTAATGTCTCTCTGTACCGGAAATCTCCGTCCTGCAACATACCCTCTCCTTTATTCTATCGATTATCTCCTCAGTAGCTTCCCTCCCGAGTTTATACCCTTCGTCAACCTTATAAAAATCAAAAGGCTTTATTTCATTACCAATCGGTTCTATGGTAAAATCCACAAGACTCTCATCGTAACCCCCACCAATACCCTGGTTGTTCTCTATGAGCAACAATGTCCTGAATATAACCTTCAGAATATTCTGCTCTTTCATCCTGGTTTTCTCTTCGAGTTTCTTTCTGTTCCTTTCTACATATTCAAGAGCAAATTGGTATAAGCGATTCGCCATCTTGCTCCTCTGAATAGTACGAGAAACAGAAACGTTGGACACTATTATTATATCCGCTCCTTTATCTTTTGCAAGGAATACAGGTACACTGGTCAAAATACCCCCATCCACAAGGATTTTACCATCATAAACCACTGGATCAAACACACCGGGGATTGCAGAGGAAGCCCTCATCGCGACGGATAAAGGGCCATGATCAAAAATATATACCGATCCAGTTATAAGATCGGTTGATAGAATATAAAGAGACTTATCGAGCTCTTCAATCCGGGCGTAGTCAACATCTCTCTCAAATATATTATGCTGGAGCTTTTCACCACTGAGAAATCCCCTTGATGGATGATTTAAATCCATTAAAGATAATAGAGAAAACTGTCTTGCTTTTTCCAGCATATGCTCAACATTGTAGCCATATGCATAGTAACCACCCACTATACTGCCCATACTTATACCTATAATCATATCTATTGGCACGTTATTCTCTTCAAGAACCTTTATAACGCCAATATGGCAGAGTCCCCTCGCAGCACCTCCGGTAAGTATAAGTGCTACCTTTGGGAATTCATTATTTTTGTACTGGTTTTTGGTATTCTTGGGGAAATCAGCTGAAGTGAGTTGCGGTAGGAACACTTCTAAAATGGAGAAAATAAACGTCAGAAGATATATTTTCAATATTGAAAAGGAAAATACATTTCTCATTTTTCATCAGGTGGCAAATATCGAATTATCTCATAAACAACTATTTCATCTCAAATCTTCTCTATTCTTACAGCACAGACCTTTGTTTCTGGTATCTTTGCAACCGGATCAATTGCCGGTGAGGTAATTTCATTTGTGGGTGTTTCATGGAAATGAAAGGTCATTGAAACAACGCCGGGTGCTGCAATATCAGTAACCCTGACACGAGCCTTAACCCTTCCCCTCCTCGATGCCACATAAACAAACTCTCCATCTTTCAGCCCAAATTTTTCAGCATCCAGTGGATTTATCTGTAGCTGCTCCTCCCCCATTAATACATTAAGTCCACCTTTTCTCGTCATAGTACCCGTATGAAAATGAAAAAGGCTTCTATCTGTTGTTAAAATAAGTGGAAACTCACTATCAGGTAGCTCGTACGATGGTCTGTACTTCAAGGGTTTAAACCTACCTTTGCCTGAGGGAGTTGCAAACCTGTCTTTATGGAGATACCTTGTTCCCGGATGATTTATATCGGGGCATGGCCATTGAAGACCTTCTTTTTCAATTCTTTCATATGTAATTCCTCCATAACTTGGAGTAAGCATGTTAATTTCATCCATTATCTTCTTTGGGTTTTCATAATCAAAACCAGAGGCTCCCATTCTTTTTGCAATCTCACATACTATAAGCCAGTCCGGTTTGCTCTCTCCAACTGGAGGAATAGCTTTTCTTACCCGCTGAACCCTTCTCTCCGTGTTGGTGAAGGTACCATCTTTTTCCGCATACGAGCATGATGGAAGTACCACATCTGCAAACATCGCAGTCTCGGTCAGAAAAATATCCTGGACAACAAGAAAATCGATTTTATTGAGTGCTTCTTCAACGTGTTTCGCATTCGCCTCACTAAGCCTTGGATTTTCTCCAACCTGATAAAGAGCTTTTATCCTTCCATCAGCAATCGCATCAAATATTTCTGTATGGGTTAAACCTGGCTCAGAAGGAAGACTTGTATTCCATGCGCGTTCGAACTTTTCCTTTATTTCGGGAATATTCACTTTCTGATAGCCGGGATAAACATTCGGAAGAGCCCCCATATCACATGCACCCTGTACGTTATTCTGGCCTCTCAGCGGGTTCACGCCAGAAGAGGGCCTTCCTACATTTCCCGTTAGCAGTGCAAGATTACTCGTTGCAAGCACATTATCCGTACCATGTGTATGCTGGGTAATTCCCATAGAATAGAAGAGCATGGAGGGCTTGCTGGTTGCATATATCCTGGCAGCTTCTATTATAAGATTTCTATCAACGCCGGTTATCTCTTCAACAAAATCAATTGAAAAATCTTTTAAAGATTCCAAAAATTCCTCAAAACCTTCTGTGCGATTATTTATAAACTCCTCATCGTGAAGCTTTTCATCATAGATTATCTTTGCCATACCCATTAACAGGGCAACATCTGTCCCGGGTCTATGCTGAATAAATAGATCGGCATATTCGCAAAGGTCAATCCTCTTTGGATTTGCAACGATGAGCTTTGCTCCCCGCCGAACTGCTTCTTTCATCTCCAGTGCTATTATGGGATGTGCCGATGTTGTATTTGTCCCAATTGCAAAAATGCACCTGGCATCCTTGATTTCACCTATCGAGTTCGTCATTGCACCGCTTCCAAAGCTCTGGGCAAGTCCTGCAACTGAGGGAGCATGACACAGCCTCGCACAGTGATCTATATTATTTGTTTTCATAACAGCTCTTGTGAACTTCTGGATAACATAGTTATCCTCATTTGTCGCCTTGGCAGAGCTGAGACATGCAAAGCTATCTCCTATGTACTTTTTGAAGTTTTCTGCAACAATATCCAGCGCCTCATCCCAGCTTGCTTCGACAAACTTACCATTTTTCTTTATTAAAGGCTTTTTCAACCTCTCGGGGTGATTAATGAACTCATAACCATATCGACCTTTTGCACATAACCTACCCCAGTTTATCGGGTTTTCTCTATCTCCATCCACAAATACAACCCTGTCTCCTCTTACACCCAGGAGAATACCACATCCAGTGCCACAGTAAACGCAGGTTGTTTTTACTTTTCTTGCCGGAGGTTGATAATTCTTATGCCTGAGAGCGCCCACGGGGCATCTTACTACACACTCTCCACACGAGACGCATCTTGACTCGAGCATCGGTTTATTACCAAAGGTACTGACCATCGAATCGTATCCCCTCATAGCATAGTCGAGGTTACTGACACCGACTATATCGCTGCAAGTTCTGATGCATATTCCACAGAGAACGCATCTTGCTGGATCATATATAAAAAACGGATTGGATTCATCTGCCGGTAGATCTTTTTTGAATGAACACAGTTTACCTATTGTTTCCTCATCCACACCAATAAAATGAATTGCTTTCTGGAGTTCGCACTCTGTATTTTTCTCACAACTGAGACAATCGAATGGATGGTTCAATAAAAGGAGTTCTGCTGCTACCTTCCGAACCTTCTGAACATCTTCGGTTTCTGTATAAACCTTAATGCCCTGCTCAACCGGCGTATTGCAGGACGTCACAAGTCCTCTATTCTCGATTTCAACCATGCATAGCCTGCAAACAGCGGCTGGTTTAAGATCTGGATGATAGCAAAGATGTGGGATGTAAATTCCATTCTCAAGGGCTGCCTGAAGGATTGTTTTGCCCTTTTCTGTTTCAATTGGAGTTTCATCGAGATAAAATACTATCTTTTCCATTTATTTTACCCCTGCTGTGTTTTGTGATTTTTCTTTCAGAGCCTTTTTGGCATCCTCCGTTTCAAGATCACACCGCAGACATCGCCTCGCCTCTTTTATTGCGGTTTTCTCATCGAGGGTCTTTTCAACCTCATCAAAGTTCTTAGTCCTTTTATCTACCGGGAGATGAGGTGTCTCTGCTCTTCTGGCCTCCTCTATCTCTTCTTCTGTTAGTTCGACTGGCTCCGGATACATCGAGGGTCTGGTGAGCCTGTATTCTGGTTTGAGCTCTTCGCCTGATAGATACTTATCTATCATTTCCGAGGCTTTCCGCCCCGCTGCAATCGCATCTATGACTGTATTTGCCCCCGTGACGACATCACCACCCCCGAAAACTCCCGGAAGGCTGCTTACAAGGGTCTCCTGATCAACAACAAGCGTCTGTCTTCCTGATACCTCAATACCATTGATGTTTTTGAGGAATGATAGATTCGGGTCCTGCCCTATGGCAACAATGAGAGTATCAATCTCCTTTAGGAAGTTAGAACCCTCAACCGGAATTGGCCTTCTTCTCTGCGATTCATCGAACTCTCCGAGTTCCATCTTAACAAGTTCAACTTCTCTGAGCTTTCCATTTTCTGTAATTATTCTTACCGGTGCACATAGAAATTGTATCTCAATTCCCTCTTCCAGTGCAGCTTCTATCTCCTCCTTAAACGCCGGCATCTCATCGATTGTTCTTCTATAAAATATCGTGACTTTTTCAACACCATCTAGCCTGATGGCACACCTTGCTGCATCTACCGCCGCATTTCCACCACCAATTATTCCCACCCGCCTGCCCAATTTTACCGGTTTTCCAAGATTAACATTTTTCAGAAATTCAATGGCATCAATTACTCCTTCTGCGTCCTCATTCTCTATACGAAGCTTCCGAGATTTATACGCTCCAGTAGCTATGAAGATGGCATCATAACAGTTCTTTAACTCTTCAAAAGTGATGTCCTTGCCCACTTCTGTGTTTGTTTTAATATTAACGCCAGAAGAAAGTATATGGTTTATATCTATCTCAAGTATAGATCTCGGTAGCCTGTATTCCGGTATACATAGAGCAAGGGCACCTCCAATCACTTCGGAAGCCTCAAATATTGTTACATTGTACCCTTTTTTCGCGAGAAAATATCCGGCCGTTAGCCCGGCTGGACCGCTACCGATTATTGCAATTGACTCCTCTCTCTGTGGAGATTTCTTTGATTCACGGCTTTTCTGGAATGGGTACAGCCCGTTTTTGATCGCATAATCTGTAAGAAATCTCTTGAGGTTTCTTATTGAAATTGGCTCGCCCCACTTACCTGCCTGACATTTCGTTTCGCATGGATGATGACATACCCTTGCAACAACAGAGGGTAAGGGGTTGTCTTTCAATATTACCTCAAAGCCCTCCTTATATTTACCATTGGCAATTAACCCGATGTACGTGGCAGCCTCCGTTTCAATTGGACATGTATGCTGGCATGGAGAGGAAATGATCTCTCTGCACACAACCGCCGGACACCTCTTTTTTACCACATGTGCCTCGTACTCTTCTCTAAAATACCGAATAGTTGTTAGAATTGGATTTGGGGCTGTTTTTCCCAGTCCACAGAGGGAGCCAAGTTTTATCCCCTCTGCGAGCTCAAGCAGCAGGTCAATATCCTCTGGTTTTCCTTTACCCTTTGTAATATTTTCAAGAATTGTGAGCATCTGTTTTGTGCCAAGCCTGCATGGAACACACTCCCCGCAGGATTCTTTCTGGGCAAAATCCAGAAAGTACCTTGCAACATCAACTATACAGGTATCCTCATCCATTACAACCATTCCACCGGAACCCATCATGGACCCAGCCTGTGTGAGTGATTGATAATCCACAGGAAGGTCTAAAAACTTTGCGGGAAGACATCCACCTGAAGGACCACCGGTTTGAACCGCTTTGAACTTTTTCCCCTTGGGAATACCTCCTCCAATCTCAAATATTATCTCTTTCAAGGTTGTTCCCATTGGGACTTCAACCAGCCCGATGTTCGATACCTGCCCTGTCAGTGCGAAAACTGCCGTTCCCGGGCATGATTCAGTTCCGATTTTTCGGTACCAATCCGAACCATTCTGAAGTATCCTCGTTACACTTGCCAGGGTTTTCACATTGTTAATTGTAGTTGGTTTTCCCCATAGACCCGATTGAACCGGGAAAGGGGGCCGTGGTCGCGGTCTCCCACTCCTACCTTCAATTGAGGCGATAAGGGCAGTCTCTTCTCCACACACAAAGGCACCTGCCCCTTCCATTATATTTATCCTGAAATTAAAATCTGTTCCGAATATATTTTCTCCCAGATAACCCCTTTCCTCAGCCTGGCTTATAGCTATTCTCAATCTTTTAACCGCCAGGGGATACTCGGCCCTTACGTAGATGTACCCTTCATCCGCACCTACCGAATAGGCCGCTATAGCCAGCCCTTCAATTACGCTATGGGGATCAGCTTCGAGTATGCTTCTATCCATGAACGCCCCTGGGTCTCCCTCATCTGCATTACAAACAACGTATTTTTTATCGCTCTTTGATTTCCTACAGAGCTCCCACTTTAGAGCCGTAGGAAAGCCTGCTCCACCTCTTCCCCTCAACCCTGCCTTTTTGATTTCGTTTATCACACCCTCTGGGGAAAAATCTGTAAGGGCTTTTTTCAGTGCCTGGTATCCGCCGACAGAGATGTAATCATCAATATTTTCAGGATTAATGTGGCCACAGTTTTTAAGGATCAGCCTGTGCTGTTTACTGTAGAAAGGTATTTCTTTATACCCTGCTATTTTCTCACCTGTAAGCGGATCAACATAGAATAGCCTTTCGACCGGTTTGTTGTTCAATATGTGAGAATCTACAATCTCTTTTGCATCCTCCACTGTGAGCTGTGAGTAGAAGATACCATCAGGTTCTACTATCAGGATAGGCCCCCGCTGGCAAAAGCCATGGCATCCGGTTGGTACTATTTCAACCTCCAGACCTTTGTTTTTGATCTCATCTTCAATTGTTTTTCTTATATCTAATGAGCCGGATGATATACATCCCGTTCCGTGACAGATATATATTTGCCTTTTATTAGCATGACTGTTCATCATGTGCTCCTTATTATCCTTCTTTTTTTGATACTAGCTTTGGACCCAAGATTTCATGTATCTTTTTTTTGGTAAGTCTTCCATAAGTAACATCGTTTACAACCATATTAGGTGCCAGACCGCAGGCACCTATACATGCAACTGTTTCCAAAGAAAATTCAAGGTCTTCTGAGGTTTCCCCTTCTTTAATTCCTATAAGTTTCTCTATTTCTTCAAGTATTCTTGGAGCTCCCCGCACGTGGCATGCAGTTCCCCTACAAACCATAATATGCGTTCTCCCCTTCGGAATAAACCGAAACTGAGCATAGAAAGTAGCAACGCTATAGACCCTGCTTTCTGGTATTCTTAAAAACCTTGCTATTTCATACATTACATTCTCCGGTAAGTAACCAAACTCATTTTGGGCATCCTGAAGCATTGGTATGAGTTCACTCTCATTCCCTGAATATCTCGAAAATATTTCTTTTAATTTTTCGTCCATTTTCAATTCTCCTTGTTGATTTTAGGGATTTAACTGTCTTTCCCATCTATTACATTTTATAATGAAGTTATAATCCGATTAAGATGGTAATACAATAACAGATCTCAAACAGGAATCCTATTTTATCCCTTTTTGTTTAATTTGTAAAGAGCATTTTGGTCACCTAAAACTTAATTTACTATATAATATATAATTAGAGGATAAATTTCAAAAATATTGCAACCCATATCCCGTATATCATTCTATAGAAAGTACTTTTTAATTAATTATTTGTACATTATCAACAATAAAAATATTTTTGGTTTTCAATGCCTCCCGGTAACGGTTCAGATTCATCGAATTTTATTCGTAAAATATAAAAATTCTTGTGCTATATTGTCTATCATTGCATAATTTATAAAAATAGTTAAAATCAGAGTAATTTGTATCGGATCAGATAGTATTAAACCTATAAGAAAGTAATGTCTGCCTCTTCCTCGGTTATGCTTAAAAGAATTGAAAACCACTATGGAGTAAAAAAATGAATAAAAAAACCAAAACCAGTTCAATATTTCGTGATGAAGAGGTGTATCTTAGATTTCTTGGACTCAAACTGATAAGCTTTAAAAAAGGAAAATACGGTCTTATAAAAGGCACCGGACTCTTAAATCCAATCCTTGAAAAACTTCGCCTCATCCCCATGATTTACCTTCAGGCAAAGTTCTATAAACAGTACGATAACTTAGGCAGATGGAATGGAAAGAGGGTGGCCAACACATTTGCACCTCCTGTTGGTTCGCGGCCTCAGCTCAGGGCCATTAAGGGTCTGATAAAAAGCCACCTTCTTGGGAGAGCCTTTCCTCTTGCAATGACATTCGCCATTACGTACAGGTGCCAGTGCCGATGTGTTCATTGCAGCGCAGGCTATCATAGAAAAACTGGAGTGCCAGAGCTATCCACGGAAGAGGCTAAAAGATTAATAGATGAAAGCCAGGATCTCGGGATCACAATTCTGGCATTCACCGGCGGGGAGCCACTGCTTAGAGATGATATTTACGAGCTCATTGGACATGTGGATAAAAACAAGACATTACCAATCATGTTTACAAATGGTTTATTGCTCAACGAGGAGAATGCCCAGAAACTCGCCGATGCGGGTTTGTATTCTATCTTTGTCAGTCTGGATAGTCCGTATCCTGAGGAACATGACAGTCTTCGTGGGATGAAAGGACTTTTTGAAAGAGCGGTAGAAGGTATCAAACTCATGAAATCAAAAGGGGTTTTTGTTGGCATTTCTTCTTATGCCACAAGGTCTGCAACTGCCAGCGGAACTTATAAGAAACTATACATGCTCGGAAAAGAGCTTGGAGTTCACAACGTACTTCTTTTTGATGCTGTTCCCACCGGAAAGATGCTCAAAGATACGAGTGAGATGCTCACAGACGAACAGAGAGAAGAGATACTGGAGTTTTCTCGCTATATATTCTCTCATAAAGAGGTTCCACCGCTCTCTTCACAGGTATGGCAGAACTCTGTAGAAGGCAATCTTTCAGGCATTGGATGTCTTGCTGCAAACATACAGTATTATGTTTCCGCATATGGCGATGTTACACCATGCGATTTTACACCCATTTCTTTCGGAAACATAAGGCAGGAACCATTGAAGAAAATCTGGAAAAAGATGATACATCATCCAGCATTCAGGCACAGGAGTTGTTTCTGCAGGATGCAACATCCTGCCTTCAGGCATTTTTATATCGATCCGATTCCCGAAGGATCCCCTTTACCCTACCCGGTTGAAAAACTTCCAAGAGTAGATTATCGTAAGCAGATTTATATGGTTTCTGACTTAGAGGAGAAAACTGATGAAGAAAAAGCCGTAGGCTCTGAATTATAAAACCCAACATTATCTCACATTACATTTTTCCCCCTTATTTAAGCCTGGGAAAAATAGTTATACGGCAAAAAAAATCTCACATTTCTCTGATAAGTTAGATTTTTAATCCTTCATCCGATTTAATCGAATAATCCTTTACCAACTCCTTCTCTATCCATTCTTTTATCTCATCCCTTATCCTTCGAAAAACATCAAGTATCTCATAATCAGTACCTGTTGCCCTAGACGGATCCTCAAATCCCCTATGTAAAACAATTTTTCCAGGGAAAAAAGGGCAGGTTTCCCTTGCACTATCACACACAGTTACAACTATATCAAAAGTTTTGTTCCTGAACTCCTCTATGGGCTTTGATCTCTGATGGGATATATCAATTCCAAGCTCCTTCATAACTGCGAGAGCATATGGATTTACCATTGTTGGTATAGTTCCTGCACTTTTTGCCTGGAAATATTCGGAGTAGTAGTAGTTTACAAGACCCTCTGCCATCTGTGAACGAGCTGAATTGTGAGTACATATAAAAAGAATTGTTTTTTTCATAAAACTTCCCCATCCATACAATAATTATTTGCTGTTTTTTGAATTTAATTTGCCAGCTAATGCAAGGCTACATTTTTTGAATGGAGTTAAATAATCTCTCTTATGATTGATTTATGAATTATATTTTCTAACCTTTTATTTCTTTTGCCAATTTTGCTATTGTGAATCGTATTTCCCGAAGTCTTGGGGGTTTGCTTAATATTTCATCTATCTCTTCAGGTATACCCTCCTCCTTGGTAAATCTTTCTCCCCAACCCGTTAACAGGATAACAGGTATGTGCGGTGTGAGCCTTTTTACTTCTATAGCCACTTTTTTTCCGTCTATGCCGGGCATACCAAGGTCTGTGATAACGATATCGATTTTTTTATCTTTCCTCAGAAACTCTTTGTAAATCTTCAGACCATGCTCTCCTCCCTCTCCAACTATTACATTATGTCCAAGACTCTGGAGCATTTCTTTTAAAAGTAATCGAAGCATTTCATCATCATCTATGGTCAGGATTGTAAGCCCTCTGAGTTCCTGGATTATTTCCTGTTTTTCTTTGCCCGATGGTTCTTTCAACGCTTTTTGAATCGGAAATGAAAGCCGTATTTTAGTTCCCACACCCGGTTTACTCTCTATATCCATATTGCCATTATAGCGTTTAACGAATCCATATACCTGGGAAAGCCCAAGGCCAGTCCCGCTTTCTCCCTTTGTCGAATAAAATGGTTCAATACATCTTTTAACAGTCTCTTCATCCATTCCAATGCCCGTATCCGTTATCTCTATCCATTCAAGTTCTTTATCCCCGCCTGTGGTGATCGTAAACTTTCCTCCATCGGGCATGGCCTCAAGGGAGTTTACAAAAAGGTTGTTCAATGCACTTCTCAATCCACTTTCATCTAGCAGTATCTCTGGAAGAGATTCGTCCAACCTTTTAATTATTTCATAGGTCTTCCCCTGTTTCTGGGCCTCATCTTTCCATAGTAGTTGGTTTAATTTTATTATCTGTTTTACCATTTCATTAAGATTTACCCTGACGGGTATTTCCTTTTCGCTTCTTTTTCTATAGAAATCTCTTAACCTTCGTATTGTCGTTACTATATCCTCAGCAGCGGCTTTGATGTGTAACACGTATTTTCTAAGATTTTTACTGAGTCCTTTTTTCTGGGCAAGAAGAAGATCTGAAAAGCCTATTATTGGTGAAAGAGCATTACTAATATCATGCGTGATGCCCGAGGCCATCTTGCCAAGTGCCAGAAGCCTTTCCTGCTGGTTCATAAGGGCTCTTGCTTCCCTGAGTTCTTCGTAAGCCTTTAAAAGTTCGTAGTAGGTTTCTATATTCTGGAGTGTAAGAGTTAAATAATCACACAAACTGTGGAGGAAGTCTCGTTCTTCTTCACTAAATCCGATTCTTTTTTTCCTTCCGACAAACAGGAATCCAAACAGCTTATCTTCAACCAATAAGGGTATTCCAAGAACACCACTTAAACCCCTTTCAATGAGTTTTTTCTTTAGTGGGAAAGCTGACTCCGATAAAGACAAGAAATCAATAATGATCGTTTTTCTTCTCCCTTCGATCCAATCTTTCAGAGCAGATGACTCACCTATGTTTATTTCCTGACCCTCAAAGAACCCAAGTTGTTTTGCAATTTGCTGAGCAGGTGATGAAAATGTTGTCAATTCGATCTTACCCTCATCTTCTTTGTAAAATGAAAAAAGTCCGTAGTCGATCCAGCCTCTTTTTTCAAGGGTTTTCAACACACTTCTAAACACACTTTTCGCATCCCATTTTCTCAATGATGCGTATATAATCTCTTTCAAAAGAAGACTTCTGTTTAATTCCTGCTCTAGCGTTTTCCGGATATTTCTTTCTCTATTAATACTTTCATGAAGATTTTTTTCTATTTTCTGCCTTTTTTCGGCCATTTTGTTGAGGCAATCTGTTATGATATCCAGTTCATCTTCTTCAATTGAAACTTTTTTAATCCTGTAGGATAGATCCCCCCTGTTATAGGCTTTAACACCATTTGAAATCCTGAGTATTTTTCTCATAACATTTTTATCAAATAAGAGTATAAAAATAGAAACACCAATGAAGAGAAATGCTGATACCAGAATAAAAACCCTCATTCTCGAAATATGCTTTAATGCATTGTTTTCAATAATATCTTTGATTATCTCTGGGGATAAGGAAACTTCCCTATTTAAAATATCCAGTATCTTTTCCTTTTTACTAATTAGGTTACTCTGAATGATATTGGGTGGTGGTACATTTTCATCTAATTCCAGATATGAATATATATCGTTGATGTATCTTTCTGAAAGCAGGTTTAATTCTCGTATAAGGGTTTTTCCTTCATCCGGGAAAAACTTTTCATACTCCTTCAACGTGTTTTTATAGTTTAATATGTTTTTTGTAAGCTCATTTATTAAGTTTTTCCCCGGACTTTCTATATAGGCCAGCATTATAGTTGATATATCATTTAACTCATTTTCAAGTTTGTGCTTGATTATTAATCTATTAATTTTACTTCTATTGATTTCTTGTAACGTGGCTTTAGTGGTGTTTAACTCCATTGTAAGAAAAATCATTGTCACTGAAGAGATGGTTAAAACTATTATTGCGATAAGTATAATCTTTGTTCTTAACTTCATTTTAATCCTTTTTATTTTATAAATATGTTATTTTACACATTAATTTACTGGAGACTTATCAATAACCCCGAAGACGATCTGGTAAGATCATTTGCCGGTTATTAACCAAGAATCTCAGTAATTTGAGTTTGATTTATACCGAAGAGAAGTGAAACCTTTTAAATATTCAATATGAAGTAGAATTAATGAGTAGAAATAATAAATCCCCCTTTTTAAAACTTCCTTTTCAAAAAATTATTAGTACAATTTATTAAAGGTCTCTAATAATATAGTCTTTTTCAGGTAAAAATCCATGTTTAATTTTACTTTATTTATAATAAATACAATCTTATTGCATTTTTTATGCATTTTTACATAATTTAACTTTCTTTTTGAGCTTTAGTTAGTAAATTAAACAATATCTTACATTTTTGGTTTACTATTTAATTAATAGTTAGAAAATTTTAATTTTGAGATTACATAGATATTATTTAGGAGTACATCGACTCATAAATTCCACAACGATAATATTCGATTTGATTATTCACTGGTTTTAAATATTTTCACGGATATCTAAACATGATGTTGGAAGCCAGGGATACAAAGTTTAAAATCCTTGTTGTTGATGATGAACCCAAGAATGTAAAGATAATTGAGGGATTTTTAATTCCCGAGGGGTACGAGATTATTTCCGCCAGTGACGGCAAGGAAGCAATAAAAATTGTTGAAGAGAAAAGACCCGACCTGATACTTCTGGATATAATGATGCCCGAAATGAATGGATTTGAAACTGCCCGGATACTCAAGAGCAGGAAGGATACCATGCTGATTCCTGTAGTAATGATTACCGCTTTAAAAGAGGTTGAAGATCGCGTTAAAGCGCTGGAGGCGGGTGCTGATGATTTCCTCACTAAACCAATTGATAAAACAGAGCTTCGTGCAAGGATAAGATCACTCATAAAGGTAAAATTGTACAATGATTACATGAAGAGATACAGAGAAATTCTCGAAGAAGAGGTTCAAAGAAGAACACTTCAATTAAGACAGGCACTTAAAGAAGTTAAAGAAGCTTCGCTTGAAACTATTTTCCGCTTATCCCAGGCAGCTGAATACAAGGATGAAGAGACGGGTGCACATATTCTAAGAATGAGCAGGTATACAAAATTGCTCGCTGAAAAAATTGGGTTTAATAAAAGCGAAAGTGAGGAGCTCCTATATGCAGCACCTCTACATGACGTTGGTAAGATAGGAATACCTGATAGTATCTTACTAAAACCTGGGAAACTTAATAAGAGAGAGTGGGAGATTATGAAAACACATACATCTATCGGGGCAAAAATTCTTCGAGGTTCCAGATCCGGATATATAAAACTCGCTGAGGTCATTGCAAAAACCCACCATGAAAGGTGGGATGGAAATGGGTATCCAATCGGTCTGAAAGGTGAAAAGATTCCCATCGTAGGGCGGATTTCGGCCATTGCAGATGTATTTGATGCCTTAATCTCAAAAAGACCCTATAAGGAACCTTTTTCAGTTGAGACAGCATTTGAAATAATCCGAAAGGGGAGAGGATCACAGTTCGATCCCGAAATAACAGATCTATTTTTGAAACTTAGGGATAAAATAGTGGAGATTAAGGAAACATATGAGAAGGGAGGAAATCTTCATTTAGGGAAGTACTAGCGGGAAAGTACCAGGAGAAAATCACAGGGATAACAGAATGCCAGTGTTTTTATCATATAATTATAAATTATAATAAGTATAAAAAAAGTATATTTGTAATTATTGTGTTTATGCACTATAGTAATATTAAAGCATTAAATATTTAACACGAGGGTTAATGTTGAATTAATTTGAAATAGAGAAATGAGAGAAAATGAAGAAAAAAAGAGTATAAAAGTCAACATAGAGGGATTTTGCAGGTATTACCTGTATTACACCGGCTAATTAAGACGATTCTAACTTTCAGAAAACTCGATAAAATATTCCCGATAGAGAATTATTCTCGTAGATCTTTACAGCACAAATGAAACTCCCAGATTAGTACTATGTTTTCCAATTGGTTTTTGTTCATTTCAATAATTTCCCCCTGTGCTGAAGTATTCTCTGAAAAGTGCTCTAAATTATAGGAAATGGGAATTTTATTCTATAAATAATGTGGAGAGCTACGATATTAAATCGTGTTGGAAAACAATGCATAGGTTTTATTTTAACGGGAAAATGCTCAAATTGCGCTGTGTGAAACTTAAAAATTTATATTATAATATAAAACATATTATTTTAGTATTATAAGGTATTATTTATGGGAAAAGCACTTGTTGTTGATGATGATGAAAAAAACAGAAAACTAATGGAAGACCTGCTTGCAATAAAAAAAATCGAGGTTATTAGTTTCGAAAAGGGAGAAGATGCGGTTAAAAATGCAAGTAATGAGTTACTTTTTTGTGTAATAGATATACGGTTGCCAGATATTCCCGGGTTTGAGGTTGCCAGACGAATTAAGGAAAAATACCCCGCTCTTCCCTGCATTGCCTATACAGCTTCTGCTTTTGAGGATAGAGTAAAAAGCATAAAAGAAACAGGTGTTTTTGATGAATATGTTTTAAAACCAATTGATATTAATGCTTTTTTCAGTATTGTAGACAAATATTGCAAATAAGAACATTTGTAATAACTCCGTATATAAACTTAACAATTAATAAATTAGAGATTTAAAATGACCCAGTACGAGAAAATAAGACGGGAAATAATGAAAGATGATATAGCCAGGCTTGCAACATTCCCAGCTCAGAATCCCGATCCTATATTTGAAGTAAATCTCAGCGGCAAAATAACCTATGCAAACAGAGCAGCCCTGAATTATTTCCCTGGGCTTCTCATGGGATCTAAAAAGCATTCTCTCATAAAGGATATTCTAAAAAACATTAACCACTTCATAAACAATAAGGTTAAAAGTATAGTAATTGAAACAAGGATTGGAAAAAGGATCTACGAGCAGCATCTCTGGTATTTTGAAAAAGAAAAGAGAATCAGGAGCTACGTCCATGATAATACGCAGCAAAAAAAGATAGAAGAGGAAATTGCATGGAATCTCAATACCCAGAAGGCACTTAACTCAATCTTAAGAATAACCCTTGAGAATATCTCATTGGATGAACTCCTTAATAAAGCATTGGAGATAATACTTTCTCTTCCATGGCTCTCTTTTGAAAAAAAAGGATGCATCTTTATTGTTCAGAATAATTTTGATACACTGAATATGGTCGCCAGTAAGGGACTCGAAGAGCAAATCCAAAATGCATGCAGAAAAATTCCTATTGGCGAATGTCTCTGCGGTAGAGCTGCAAAAATAGGTAAACTTCAGTTTGCTTCCCACTTTGATGATCGTCATAAAATATTATCCGAAGGTATAAGAGAGCATGGGCATTATTGTGTTCCAATATTAGTTTCCAATAAAGTGATCGGGGTATTAAATGTTTATTTAAAAGCGAAACACAGGCGTGACCAAAGAGAAGAGTATTTTCTGAAAACTGTTGCGGGATTACTCGGGCTAATTACAGAGCACAAAAAAAATGAAGAGACACTGAGAGCCCGGGAGAGAATGCTTGCCCATGCGCAGAGAATTGCCCACATGGGTACATGGAGCTGGGATGTAAAAAACAATAAAATAGTATGGTCTGACGAAACCTACAGGATTTTTGGGGTTAACAAAGATGATTTTAAAGGGTCCTATGAAGAGTTTTTAGCATTTGTACATCCCGATGATCTGAATCGCGTGAAGAGAAAAGTAACAGAAGCATTAAGAGGGGATAATCGTTACGAAATCGAGCACAGGATAATCAGAGGTGATGGAAAAGAACTTATACTTAGTGAAAGGGCCGATGTGGTTTTCGATGCAGAAAGAAAACCGCTGAGAATGATTGGAGTGGTTCGCGATATTACCGAAGAAAAGGCGACGGAAAAACTGAAAGAAAATCTCATCAATCTCAGGAAAGCACTCATAAATGCCACCCTCATCATCTCTGAAGATCTCGATTTTGAAGAGATCATTAAAAAATCCCTTTCCGCCGCAAGACATCTTACGGGAGCAAACTATGCTGCTTTTGCATTATTGGAAAATAAAAAAATCGTTAACTTTTATCAGGACGGATTATCAGACGATGAAATCAATAATATCAATAATTGTCCCGAGGGTAAGGGATTAATTGGTAAGATGATCTTTAACCCTCAAATTTTCAGAATCGATGATCTCACAGAAGATCCCGATTATGAAGGTTTCCCTGAATCTCACCCTACGATGGGACCTCTTCTCAGTGTGCCGGTAAAAAGGGGAGATAATTATATAGGAGTACTTTACCTTACAAAAGATAAAGAAGAAACTCCGTTTTCAGAGATTGATGAGGAGATTGTAAAAAGCTTCTCAGATCATATTGCAGTCGCCATCTTCAATGCCAAACTTTATCAGGATGTAAAGGACTTAAATGAAAATCTTGAAAAAAGAGTCGCAGAAGCAACAGTAAAAATAAAAGAAGCGCTAAAGAGAGCAGAAGCCGCAAGTAAAGCAAAATCAAGTTTCCTTGCTAATATGTCACATGAGCTCAGAACACCTCTCAATGCCATTATCGGATTTGCAGAAATTCTAAAAGAAGAATACTTCGGAACTCTAAATGAAAAACAGAGTGAGTATCTTAATGATATCCTTGAGAGCGCCCACCATCTGCTTACCCTTATTAACGATGTACTGGATTTATCGCAGATTGAATCGGGAAGAACGACACTTGACAGGGAGGATATATACGTATCTGAGTTGATTGAACGGAGTCTTGTTATGATAAGGGAAAAAGCACTTAAACACGGGATAAAACTGAAAACAGAGATTCCAGAGAAGTTGAAAAAGGTTAAAGTCTCCGCGGATAGGCGAAAATTAAAGCAGGTGATGTTTAACCTTCTCTCCAATGCTGTAAAGTACACCCCTGATGGGGGAACCATTACAGTTCGGGGAAACATTAAAGGCAAGGAGGTATCAATATCAGTTGAGGATACCGGTGTAGGTATTACTTCGGAGAATCGGGAAAGGATTTTTGAAGAGTTTTTCCAGGTAGAATCTCAAAGATCTGGCAAACCGGAAGGAACAGGCCTTGGACTTTCCATTACAAAGCAGATTGTTGAAATGCATGGCGGTAAAATCTGGGTTGTCAGTACAGGCAAAGGTAAGGGAAGTAGATTTACATTTACACTTCCCGTGTGATTGTATCATTAATTAGCTCTTTTATTAAGTTATTTCAATTATTATCATAATTTTATATATAGGATGGTTTTATGGAAATGAATCCACAAGTCCAGATGAAAGATGAAATATATAAAGAAAAAGGCCCCAGAAGAATATTAGTCGTTGATGATGATTTTAAAAGTCGAAAAGTTTTAAAGGATCTTCTCGAGGTGCAAGGCTATGAAGTTTATGAGGCTGAAGATGGGAAAAAAGGGTTGGAATTAATTAATGACTTAATACCTGATGCAGTGCTCCTGGATGTTATGATGCCAAATATCGATGGCTTTGAGCTATGCAGAATAATCAAAGAAGATCCAGATACAACTCATATTCCAGTTATAATGATTACTGCATTACAGGATAAAGAGAGCAAGCTAAAGGGAATTGGGGTCGGGGCTACTGATTTTATTTCAAAACCAATAGATATAAAAGAGGTGACTCTGAGGGTAAAAAATGCTGTTTACGGCAAAAAATTGTACGAAGAGGTAAAAGAAGCTTATAGGAAATTGAAAGAACTTGAGGCAATGCGGGATAGTCTTTTTCATATGATTGTACATGATCTCAGGCAGCCCGTTACAGCTCTCAGCGGATACCTTCAAATATTAAAGATGCATGAAGGCTCATTCTCTAAAGCGGATCAAAAGATCATAGAAGAATCTTATAGTGTTACAAATATACTAATAGAAATGATCAGTTCACTTCTCGATGTGAGCAAACTCGAAGAAGGAAAATTGGAATTACAATTAACCGATTGTAACCTCTCAACACTTGCCCAGGATGCGGTACAATTCTTTGATGTTCTTAAAGGGCACAGAAATATAAAAATTAATAAACCGGATTATGATATTATTTGTAGATGTGACATGGAACTTATCAAACGAGTATTGATAAATCTTATTGATAATGCCGTTAAGTTCACCCAAGAAGGAGGAAAAATCCAGGTATTAATTGAAGAAACCGAAAAAGTCGGATATGATTCAG
>CAZFGQ010000020.1:0-41054 GCA_964518675.1 uncultured Spirochaetota bacterium | reverse complement strand
TGCCGGCGAACTTCGAACAATTTATATCAATATCTGTTGATTTTTTTATTTTGTAGAAATAATTTGCGTCATCATAATGAAAACTCGAAGTTCGCCCTATCAGATTCTACAAATAAAATTAAAATCGAGTGAGTTAGCAATAAAAATGTAATTTTAAAGGTAATTATGAATGTTTAGGTATTTTTGAACTGGGATTCAGTTTGGAACAATTCAGTTGTATTGAGGTTTTCTGTAAAGTACGGAAAATCATGAAGATCTGGATACATGAAAGAGATTGAAAATTATATTGATCTATTTTGTAATAACTGTGTTTTCTGAAACCTCCATTTCTTCCAGTACCATGTAAAGTTTGTTGTCAATGAAGAGGTCAACAAGCTCCGGATCAAATTGTTTGCCTTTCATCTTTTTAAGTTCTTCAATGGCGATTTCTGTGGAAAGTGCCTTTCGGTAGGGCCTTGTTGAAGTCATTGCATCGTATGAATCACTTATGGCTACAATTCTGGCTTCAATGTCTATTTCTTCTCCTTTTAGCCCGTCTGGATAACCATTTCCGTTATACCATTCATGGTGATGTCTTACAATCTTCAGGCACGGTCTGAAGAACTCAACTGTACTCAGGATTGTTTCTCCTATAATTGTATGTCTCTGGAAATCCTTTTTTTCAGATTCATTCAGTGGCCCGTTTTTGTGGAGGAGTTTTTCTGTTATGCCAATTTTTCCAACATCGTGGAGAAGTGCTCCATACTCCAGAGCCTCGGTTTTTTCTCTGCTAAATCCGATTAAATTTGCGATTTCAACTGAAAGTTTCCTGACCCTGTTGCAATGTCCACGGGTATAAGGGTCCTTAGCTTCTATTGTTTCAGCAAGCAATTTTACAGTCTCAAGGTTTGTTTGTTTTAGTTTTTTATAGGCCAATATTAATTCCCTGGTTCTTTCCTCAACCTTTTTTTCAAGACTTCTCTGATATTCAAGGTTTTCTTTTGCCAATCTTTCATTTTCAAGCAGAATTTCCCCGTATCTGATTGCCTTTTTTATTGTTTCAACTAGTTGTATTTTTCTGACAGGTTTAACCACATAGTCGAATGCACCTTTTCTCATAGTATCGACTGCTGTTTCGAGATCAGTTAGAGCTGTAAGCATTATGACGGGAAGATTTGGATGTTCCTTTTTTAAAAGAACGAGGAACTCAATCCCGCTCATTCCAGGCATTCTTATGTCAAGAAGTATACAGTCGGGATAAAAAACCCCTTCCTTCAGAGCCACTAGAGCGTCATTGGCTTTGGAAAAAGCCATCACTTCGAAACCAGATTTTTCAAGATTTATCCCGATAACTTTTCTGATGGCAGGGTCATCATCAACAATCATGACTCTGTTTTTCATCTGGACTTCTCCCTGTAGAACACCTTGAAAGACAGCAGGAATGGGGTATATTTTTTGTATTCGTTGTAGTCCTTGAAAATTTTTGGAAAAATAAAGATGTCTTCGATTGTTACGAGAATTAAATCCATCACCAGGATGAAAAGCATTATACCTGTAAAATCTTTATTTCGATAAAGGAATATAAGTGTACTAAGGAGGAGTGAAAGCCAGAGGAAACCTGGATGTCTGGAGATGGAATATGTGCCTTTATCGTACACTTTTCTGGTATGGAGATGTCTGTATGGAGAAACGTTTATCTCAATGAAAAGGGAATAGATAAGAAGCAGGTAAAAAAGAAAAGTGAAGAAGATTAAAATAAGTTTCAAAGGTGTACTTATTGGGGGTATCTGAGTTCTCAGACAATTTAAAAGTATTACAGAAACGATACCTGAATATCCGATAATAGAAAAAAATATTCTCAGGGAATAGTTTTTACCCATCTGCAGAAGATCGAATATTAGTAGGGATAAAAACGAACTTAGAACCAGGAAATAGTTAACCATTGCTTTTTACCAGGTTAAAATTTTCTCTACACTATATATTATTAATCATTTTTTCATGAAGTTCCAGAAAAGGTGGGATTTTTTTTTATTTTTATGAACTGGATAATTTAAATCTTATCCAAACGAGGTTTGATATTCTGATATTATGGGTTTATAATATAAATGTTGAAATATTATCTAATTTTTGGTATAAAAGATAATAGTTGATGTAAAAAGTCTGAGATCGCTATGATATTTAACCTTTCTTCGTTTATACCGCTTATTTCGTTTGTCCTTTACATTCTCTTCGCAGTATTTGGAATTTACCAGAAAAAAGTCGGAAAGATTCACTGGCCTTTCATTTTTTATATGTTTTTGATGGCCATGTGGAGCTTTGGCTCTTTTATGATGCATGCGAATACCGGCATCCTTTCTCCCCTTTTCTGGAATAGATTTATGGTCGTTGGGATGCTAGGTGGGCCTATTGTGATATTTCATTCCCTCCTGGACCTTTTTGAAGAAAGACGATCCAGTTACAACCTTGTTTTATATCTGGGATATGTAATTTATGGTTTTCTTCTGTATTTAAACTTCAGGGGTCATATTGTTGCCGAGGCTTATTTTATTGGCAACGAATTTTATTATAGCCTTGCAAAGGGATCTTCAATTGCCTATGTATTGAGTTATCTTTTTCTCCTGTTTGGTATCTTTGTACTTCTCCGTGAATTGTATCTGGCAAAGAATGAAGCACTTAAGAAAAAGTTCAGGCTTCCCATTATTGGGGCTGCAATAATGCTTGGTGGGGTTCTGGTAAATCTTTATGAACCCCTCGGAAGATATCCTATAGATCTTTTTGCCTCGACCATCAATGCATTTATTATTTTCTACGCCATTTATAAGTATAGACTTGTAAATTACTCGGCTTTCGTTATAAGGTCTATTCTCTATCTCGTGCTGGTTATTATTTCGGCATTTATCTTCTATGGAATCATATGGGCCTCTTTCAGGATCATGCGCAAAATTCCATTCCAGTATTCTTTCCTCTTGTCAATTTTTCTTGGGATTGTTGCTGCTATTATTTTTCAACCATTGAGAACTGGAACGCTTTCTGTTATTGAAAAATTATACTTTGGCAAGAGACTTGATTATTACAGGAGTTTGAAAAGTTTCTCGGAGAGTTTATCCACCATAGTAGAACTTGATAAGCTCGGGGCATCCACTGTCAACAAAGTGGTTGAAACCTTTAACCTTGAATGGGCAATGATGCTTGTTCTGGATTATGCAACAAGGAATTATAAAATAATTGCGAAGATGGGCGAGAAAACGATTGATCTGGATGAAGAGGAGTTTGTTGTTGGGAGGAATACTCAACTTATTAAGGAACTTCAAAGATGCTCCGAACCGATTTTTTATCCATCGAAAGCAGAATATGAAGAAGACCTGCAACCTTTGTTTTCCAATGGTCTTTCGCCTGAAATAATTCTCCCACTCAAGTTCAAGGAGAAGTTAAACGGTTTTATATGTCTCGGAAGGTGCAGGGATAAGGAATACTTTGATCAATTTGATGCAGAAATACTGGGCATACTTACGGGCCAATGTGCTCTTGCTTTGGAGAACGCCATATCCTTTGAAAAATTGAGAAGACAGCAAAAACGACTCCAGGAGATGAATAAAGAACTTATTATCAGTAGAAATAAGCTTGAAGCGTTTTTTGACGGAATTACAACTCCAATTTCAATTCAGGATATTAACTACAACATTATTATGGTCAATTATGCAGCTACAAGGTACTTCAGGAAACCGTTTAACAATCTTGTTGGCAGCAAATGTTATAACGTATTTTTTGGTAGAAATAAGCCATGTGAAAACTGTATGGC
Organism: uncultured Spirochaetota bacterium; assembly: GCA_964518675.1. Classification (GTDB taxonomy): domain Bacteria; phylum Spirochaetota; class B62-G9; order B62-G9; family CAZFGQ01; genus CAZFGQ01. Next base: position 37,276 of record CAZFGQ010000020.1, on the reverse strand, counting down.
TCAGGACTGTTTGCACTCCCAGTTGCCATTTACAATGGAAAAAGTGGATGAAAATACGGGGATGACCTTTTCGATACATTTTTATCCTATCAGCGTTCCCCATGGTTCTGAGAAAATATTTCTTGAGTTTTTCCAGGATATCACCCAGCAGAAGAGACTTCAGGAAGAGCTCATACAGTCTGAAAAGATGGCAGGTATCGGGACCCTGGCCTCGGGAATTGCCCATGAGATCAACAATCCTCTTTGCGGAATAATAGGAACTGCTGAGATATTACTCGAAGAGGTTGATAAAGATGAAAAACTGAAGGAATATACACTTGATATAATAAAGTATGCCCAGGGTGCAGCTGAGATAATAAAGGACCTGGCAAGATATTCAAGGAGAGAAGAAAAGGCAACAACACTGGTTGATGTAAATATGGTTGTGGAGGATACTCTGAAACTTGCAAGAAGGGGCATGAAGTTTAAAGAGATAGAAGTGGAAAAGAGGTATGGAGATGTTCCCAAACTCGAGGCAAATATGGGAGAGCTCCAGCAGGTTCTATTGAACCTGATTATAAATGCGGTTCAGGCGATGCAGGGTAAAGGGACGCTCATACTTGAAACCAGAGAAGAAGCAGGCAACGTGGTTATGGTTGTCAGTGATACTGGACCGGGAATTGAAAAAAAAGATATAGAGAATATATTCAATCCCTTTTATACCACAAAGGAGCCGGGGAAGGGAACTGGTCTTGGCCTCAGTATAGTTTATCAAATTATATACAATATGGGTGGTAGGATAAATGTGGATAGCAGACCCGGGGCGGGCACTTCATTTGCCATTCAGGTACCTATAAACCGGCTCGAGAAATCAAGAATAAGGTTTATCCATGCCAAGAGTACCAAAGAAATTGAGGATGTTTTTTATCTTCAGAGAAAAATTCTGGTTGGAGAGAAGGGGTATCTTGAGGAAACGATAAGAAGGCCAGAAGATGAAAAGGCATACCACGTACTTGCTTATAAGGGTCTCCAGCCGGTTGGCACGGTCTCCTGTCTCTCCGATAGAGTAATTGGAAGACTCCCAATTGAGGATCATTTTCCGATCTCTGATTTAAAGAAAGGTTTTAGATGTGTTGAGATAGATAGACTGGCGGTGATGAAAGAGGAGAGGAGGAGTATAATTCCACTTGGCTTGATGAGTATTGCCTATCTTTATGCAAAGTCTCAGGGAGCAGAGAGAATATTTCTTGATGTGTTTTCTGATGAAAAAAAATATATAAATATGTATAAAAAACTGGGGTTTAAGAAAATTGGTGAGTATGAATGGCTCCTTCCCGTGACCGTCATGATGATGGATCAGAAAACAGATTATGAGAAAAAAGCCAGAGAACTTGAGAGGTTTGTAAAACCATTCCTTGCGAGGTTAGTTAAGAGGTTGGATTTTTCCGAGGATGAAAAAACCACCATACTTAAAGCTGTGGAAAGTATAATAAAGTCAAGTCCAAAGGATGAGATTTCAAATGATGAGATTTCAAATGATGAGATTTCAAAGTCCCAGGACCCCATAAAAGAGAAAGATTAGCATATGATTGTCCTGATCAAAAAGATTAAAGCCCCTCTGCTGAATTAAAAAAGCATATCTTTTCGAAGGGTAGATCAGGGCGATTTTTCGTTGCACCTTTGTGGGGATATCCCATAGCAATAAGAGCAACGACCCTGTACTTTGAGGGTATGTTTAAAGCCTTTTTTGCCTTCTTTTCATTGAACCATCCTATCCAGCATGTCCCAATGCCGAGCTCCTGTGCTTGAAGTACAAGATGTTCTCCCGCTATTCCTATATCAAGCAGATAGTACTGGGTTCCCTGCACAGCTCTGCCAATTCTATTTGCTATAATGTCAAGTTTAGCAAGGATTACTATGACAACTGGTGCGTTTTTAATGAACAGGCTTGGTCTGTAGATGCCGCTACAGGCCTCCATGCAAAAGTGATTTTTAATTTCCGGGTCGTCCAGTACTATAAATCTCCAGGGTTGTACATTTTCAGCTGAAGGTGCAAGTCTCGCTGCTTCAATGCATTTAATTATCTTTTCCCTTTCAATGGGTTTGTCCAGATATTTTCTCACGCTTTTTCTTGTTCTGATAATATCCATGAGTTCCATATTATTTCTCCGAGTTTTACTCTTTTTTGTTTTAGGACGAACCTCGAGTTTTCATTATGAAACGCAATTTATTGATACCAGATAAAAAAATCAACAGATATTAATATGAATTGATCGAAGTCTGCCGGTGCTGCAACATTTTTAGCGTTATTTTGTATTAGGATTTCTATTTTCAGAAAACTCGACATTCGTTATTTTATTCAAGTTCTCTCAATAGGTGTTTCGGGATAATAGGATTTATCGGTTTTTTCTCAAGGCTTTTAATTACAGCTTCGTAAACCACTTCTGCAACCATTTTACCAAATAATGTATGACCTCCGGCAAATCTTGTATTTTTTCCGGTGCCTGAAATGATGATAATGGAGTCTGTTCCAGTGCCAGTAGCCTGAGATTTTGAATACACACTCTTCACATTCAATCTCATGAGAGCAGCTGTTTTTGCTTCAGTGGCCGTTATAATTGTTGTTGCGAAACATTCTTCGTGAAGGTAGAGATTTGTAGCAATAATTATATTTATTGTTCCAGGTTCTATATCATTTCCAGTAATGTCTTTATCCGGGATTTTGTCAACTGGATTCAGAGCATTTGATGTGCCCGCTGATATAAGACCTATTACGACCACATTTTCATATTTTCTGGAGATAACCTGAGCATGTTTTAGATTTGCTGCAGTGAGCAGAGCAACTGTGGAATTTATGGAGAATTTATTTTTTGTGAGAGACTCCCTGATTAGTATTTCCGGTTTCTTATCTTTTAGATCATTGGAGTTTACGTGAAAGTTAAGATAAAGGTTTGCATGGGTGTATCCACCATTAAATACTGCCGAACTGAAACATCTTTTCCGCTCTTCATACTGAAGCCCAATGTAGAGATCATTAATGATGAGTTTCACAGGAAACAGACCTTTTATATTTTCAGATTTCTCAGCCTTTCAGCGGCCTCTTCCACTTTTTCTATGGAGGGTACAAGGGCGAATCTCACGTAACCTTCGCCAGGATTTATACCATGGGCTTCTACGCTTAGCCAGCTGCCCGGAGTTGTTACAATAGCAACTTCTCTGTCGAGAAGCTTTTTAGCAAAATCAAGCGAACTGAATCCTTCCGGGACCTTTTGCCAGATATATATGGTTCCCTGCGGTCTGCATTCTTCAAGGCCAATCGACGTTAGGGCATCGATAATTATATCTCTTTTTTTTCTGTAATCGATTCTCAGTTCCTGCACATGAGTTTCATCCTTTAAGGCTGCTATTGCGGCGTCCTGGATAAAAGTAGCTGTTCCTGAATCGATGTTCGGTTTTACCTTTTTATAAACGTCTAGGATTCGTTTATCTCCGGCCACCCAACCTACCCTGTAACAGGTCATATTACTCCTTTTCGAAAGCGATTGAAATACCACAACTCCTTCCTTCTTTAATTGAAGAATTGAGATTGGAGGTGTGTCGTAATAATTCTCTGTGTATGATTCATCGCTTGCAATGATAAGATTGTGTTTTTCACCAAACTCAAGAACCTCCCTGTAGAATTCTTCAGTCGGAAAGGCTGTGGTTGGATTATTCGGGTAGTTTATCCAGAGTATTTTTGATTTTTTTAAGACTTCATCTGGTATGGAATCAAAATCGGGAAAAAAATTATTCTCAGGCAAAAGATTCAGATAGTAGGTTTTGCCTTCGGCAAAATGAGTTCCTCTTGACCATGGCGGGTAACCGGGATTTGGGGTAAGAACATATTCGCCAGGATTGATAAATGCTTCAGGAAAGTTAAATATAGCCTCTTTGGAACCTATGGTGGACATTATCTCGGTTTCAGGATCAAGTTCTATTCCGAATCTTTTTTTACTCCACCATGCAATTGTTTCTCTGTATTCCATTTCACCGATATAGCTGGGGTATCCTGATGATTTTCTCTTTTCAATCCCTTCTTTACATGCATCTCTGATTAATTTTGGAGTTGGCAGTGTTGGATCACCAACTCCGAAATCTATGGGTTCTATTCCTTCTTTTTTAAGGGATTCGACTATTCTATCAACATCTGCAAAAGCATATCCACCGATTTCCTCAACTCTTCTTGCAGGTTTTACATCCATTTTTACTCCCCGATTGTGATTTCTCTCGGAATCTGATTTTTTAAAGCTAAATATATAAAGGTTTGGGTATTATGTCTAAATATTTTGGTTTTTTGGACAATAATATTATTAAGAGAAAAATATTTTATTAACTTTATAGATGAAAAGTGAAGTATTTTATCATTTAAGGTAAACATTGAGGGTAGTATAAATTGCCAGATTTGTCCGATATCGAAAAAATTGAAGAGATGTTGAAAGAGCTCGGGGAAACAGAAAGAGGGGGCAAAGTACCCCCAGATTATCCCAAACTGAGGTCTGAAAGACCACCGGCTGGAACTGGAAAAGAGGAAGTGGAGCCACTTGAAGGATTAGAGGAAGGAGTTATTGAGGAAAAACCAGAGGTTGCTTCTGCTGATGAGTTTGAGGTGCCATTGGAAATACCTGGCGAAGAAGAGGAAGAAGAAGGTGAAGAGATACTGGATCTTCCTGAAGATTTTGACCTTGAGAAGCTCTCAGCTGAGGAGGCCCCACCTGTAGGACGAGCGGTGAAACGCCCGGAGGAAGAGGTAGCGGCAAAACCTTCTGAAAGAGAAAAAATACCTGAGGGAAAACCTGCTGAAGAGGAAGCTTCAGAGGAGGAAATGATTTTTGAGGAAGAGCTTCCCGGCGGAGGGGTGGCGGAGGAAGAATTGGTAAAGGAAGAAAAGGAGGTTCCTCCAGGCGAGATTCCGGGTGAAAAGGTTTCCCCTGAGGCGGAGAAAGTAGAACCCCCTGAAATTGAGATTGGTGAAATTGGAGAGATCGGGGAAGAAGAGAAGCTTGAGCTTGAATTGAGAGAACTCGAAGCTCTGGAGAAAGAGCTCGAAGAGGGAGCAGAGCCCGGGGCTGGGGAGCTTCTTGAAGAAGAGAAGCCAGCTGAAGTTGAAATCCCGTCTGAATCGGCAGGAGAAGAGCCGGTATCTCCAGTTCCCCCTCTGGGGGAGGAAACCCGTCCGGTTGAAGGAGAGGGCCCGCCCGAGGAGGAGAAGCAGATTGGAGAAGAAGAAATAGAGATTGAAGGTGCAGAGGAAGTTAAAGAGCCTGAAGCTGAAATTCCTGAAGAAATTTCAGGTGTAACTGAGGGAATAGAAGAGGAGCTTGCGGTAGGAGAAGAAGAGATTCCTGAACCCGGGTTACCCGAAGGCGTTGAAGAAGCGCCACCTCCCGGTATAGAGGAGGAAATGGTTGAAGAGGAGACAGTGGGCGAAGAGGAAAAACCAACTGAGGAGATTGGTGGGGAGGAAGAGATAGAGCTTCCTGGGATAGAAGAGATTGAACAGGAGGCGGGTGAGGTACCGCTTGAAGAGGGTTTTGAGGAAGAGGCAGTTGTTGAAGAGGCAGAGGAAAGGGCTAAAGAGGCGACAGGAGAGAGGGCCCCAGAGGAAATTGATATTGAGTTAAGTGAGGAAGATATAGTTTTAATCCAGACAAAAATAAAGGAGCTTTCCCCAAGGGTTGCTGCCGTTGTCAGAGATATTATTGTGAATGTAACGCTACCACCCGATGAGATAAAGCAGCTAATAAAACTCCTCCTCGCTGATGCACCGGAGGGAGAAATCGTATCTTTTGTGGAAGAGGCTACGGGAAGAAAGATACCTCCACGGAAGATCCCTCCCGAAGTAGTTGTGCCTCCAAAGGTTGGAATCGTTCAGGTTCTAAAGGAGAACCTGGCTCCCCTGATGCGTGTATCGGTACTTGCACTTCTTGTGGTGATGATAATAGGGGCTATATTCTTTATCTTTGCATGGAAACCGATTAGGGCGGGTCGCTATTACAGGGAGGGATTGGAGTTTATAAAAGCTGCAAGGTATGAGGATGCAGAAATATACTTTAAAAAAGCAACCTCGATATATGAGAAGGTATCCCAGTACGATAAATTCGGCTGGGAATATGCTTTATCCGGGAATTATTCTCTTGCTGAACAAAAATTAAAAACAGGAATTCTAAAAGACCCTGAGCTTAAGAATATATCCCTTAGAGTACATCTTGCTAAACTCTACAATGTTCAAAAGCGGTTTGAGGAAGCGGATAAGCTATACACGGAGATAATTGACAGGTATCCTGATAAATATGAGTTCATAAAATTGAGAGGTGAGAATCTTATCGATTGGGGCAGGATCGATAGAGAGAAACTGGATCAAGCATATAAACTTTTTGATAAAGCTTACAGCAAGAATATTAAGAACAGTGATCCACTTTTCAAACTTCTCTATATCAGCCTGTTAAAAAATGATAGTGAAAATATCCGCTACCAATACGAGTTGTTAAATGAACTTTATCCAGATGATGTAGATCCTGTTGTATATACTGAACTGGCTGGATATTTTATCCATAAGGGGAACCTCGAGCCAGTAAGGGGTCTGCTGTATAAGGTGGTTAAAGAGCCTCCATACTATCCTCCTGCGTTTTATGTTTTTTCGCTTTATTACAGGGCGATCAATAACAAGAAGGAAGAAGAGAGAATGCTCAGGTATGCCATCCAGCTTGAGATGGAAAGGGAATTGTGTTATCCATGGGATAGCAGGGATTATGAGATGATATCAAACGCGTATAATAACCTTGGTGAACTTTATAGCAGGATGGAACTGCCTGGGAAAATAGCTGAAGCAATAAACTTTTTTAAGAAAGCAATTGATGCTTCTCCGACTAATCCAAAACCATACTTCAATCTGGCTCATGTATTTTTTTACAGAGAAAAGAACTATGATGAAGCACTCAAGTATTACCTTGAGGCGAAGAATCTGGGGTATGTAAATGAAGAGGTAAGGTATAATCTTGGGACCCTTTACTTTTTCAGGGGGAATTATTATAGAGCTTATACCTATTGGGCAGAATTGTCAGAAGAAATGCCGGACAACCCCTATGTTGGATATGCACTTGGTACTGCACTCCTTCACCTTGGCAGGTATGAGGCGGCGCTGGGAGAGTTTATTATGCTGGCCGATGTTTATGACGAGCTTGTGAAAGGGCTTGGTGAGATAAAACCGTGGAGAGCTTATCATAAACGGGTTCTCTTAGAGGCATCGAGGGTTTACAACAATCTGGGAGTTACATATCAAAAACTGTTTGAAAGAACAGGTAATTCAGAGTATCAGACCAGAGCTCTTACAGCTCTGTACAAGGGTGGAGAACTTGCTGATATTATTGGAATTGGAAGAGGCAAAATACAGTATAACATCAATTATATTCTCCATCCTGATATATTGAGAAACGTGGCAATTGATGATGAGATAAGCCAGACATATAGATTTGAAGTTTTTGGATGAGCTGAGAAGTGTTTATCTGCTTCCCGCCCGATGAAAAGCGTTATTCGAAATTATATCCCACCATTCAATGAATTGCTTGCTTAAGATTTGTAATATTGTTATATTTACTCGAAATATTGAAAAAAACTTGCTGTTTTTACGCGCTATTCTGATATTTAAAGCTGATTCAGGGGAAAGAAGATGAGGTTAACAATACCGGGGATTAAAGTTGGAATGACACAGGTATTTGATGAGGAGGGGAAGGTTATTCCAGTTACAGTTTTAAAGACAGGACCATGTATTGTGGTCAGGAAAAAGACGGTTGAGAAAGATGGTTACAGTGCAATTGTACTTGGTTATGAAGATGTGAAAGAGAGTAAGTTAAGGAAAAGTGAACTTGGTCTTTTTAAAAAGCTGGGTATTCCTCCGAAAAAGATACTCATCGAATCAAGAGTCGACGAAGAAAATCTCGATAAATTTGAAATTGGTCAGGAAATTGGTATCGATATTTTCAAAAAGGGTGATTTCGTTGACGTAACGGGTAAGACAAAAGGCAGAGGTTTTGCCGGAGTTATGAAAAGGCATGGCATGGCCGGGGCAAAGGCAAGTCATGGAACCCATGAGTACTTCAGGCATGGAGGCTCTATAGGTTCTTCAGCTTTTCCCAGCAGGGTATTCAAGGGAAAGCGAATGCCGGGACGTTATGGGGGGGAGAGAGTTACCATTCAAAATCTGCTTGTTGTTGATGTAAAACCTGAAGAAAATCTTCTCATAGTTAAAGGAGCGGTTCCGGGTCCAAATAAAGGCTACATTTTTGTAGCTCACGCCAAGAAAAAACCGGCTTCAGCTGCTGTGTAAAAATATCAATCATTGCCAGTAAGGAGTTCCTGGTCCAATAATTATTATACTCCTCAAATAAATGTTTAGAGGATTTTAAGTGTCTGATAAGAGACCAAGTATTGATAATTATTTCATGAATATAGCTGTGATGGTTTCATCAAGATCCACGTGTTTGAGAAGGAAAGTGGGATCTGTTATTGTCAGGGGAAAACAGATTGTTTCCACGGGTTATAACGGTGCACCTCAGGGACTACCACACTGCCTCGATATAGGTTGTGCCAGAGAAGGGGTTCCTTCAGGGCAGAGGTCTGAACTCTGTAGGGGTGCACATGCAGAACAGAACGCAATAAACTTTGCAGCAAGATATGGGATTTCTATTGAGGGTGCAACGATTTATACAACTCATCTTCCCTGTTCATGGTGCGCTAAAAGCATGATAAATGCTGGTATTAAGAGGGTGGTATACTTACACGATTATCCCGATCCTCAATCGCATGAATTATTGAAACACCTTATTCTTGAGAAACTTGAAAATTTCGAACCAATTCGCATTTAATCAACAAGTTGTCCACAATTGTTAATTTTGAAGGTGAGGTTAACTTATTGATAAAACTTTACCTATTTGATGAGATTTATGTTTGACACTAATTGTATAGATAATTACGATAATAATTGCTATAATGGTTTGATTTTGCCCATCAAAAATGTAAAAAAATACATTTTTTATGCAAAAAATATGTGGTTTCTCGTAGTTAATCGTTGTAAATAATTGGCTGTTGTGAAATAATAAGATTCTAACTGCTTATTTAATTATGGATTAAAAAATTGGGCAATTATCCACAAGTTATCAACAGAGAAAGAGTTTGTGAGGTAAGCTTTGTATAGAAGATTCTATTCCAGCAGAAGTTTTGTAATATCTCTCGTTATAATAAATGCAGTGATTTTTTTGTTTACAAACTTTATTCAAATACCTGTGCCGAGATTTCTGCTCATTCGTATTGCTTCAAAGGTTGGCATTAATGTTGCGAGAAATGCTGCGTATTATGGACTACCAATTACTTTGTTCTCCCTATATCCAATTCTGATAAGCAAAATGGGGTGGATATGGCAGGTTTTTACATATATGTTTCTCCACGGAAGTCTCCTCCACATCTTTTTTAACATGTATGCCCTGTATTTATTCGGTTCTCCCCTGGAACAAAAGTGGGGAAGTGGTAGATTTTTGGTGTATTATTTATTGACGGGAATTGGTGCAGGTGCTGTAACTTTTTTATGGAATAATGTAAAGAATCCTTTCATACCGACCATAGGAGCATCGGGTGCAATATTTGGTGTTATGCTCGCATTTGGGCTTGAGTTCCCCGATACGATGCTTCTGCTTTTCTTTTTATTACCCGTTAAGGCGAAATACGCTGCTATTATTTTTGGTGGAATTGAACTGATAATGCTCCTTACGGGGAGCATGCAGAGGATCGGTCATTTCACACATTTGTCAGGGCTATTCTTTGGGTATGTGTATTATCTTTTGATTATAAAAAGAAGGAAAAGACCAAGGTATTACATATACTGATATCTCAAACTTCTTCTTGTTTTTCTAATTCAATTTATATATTATAACTGCTATGGACGAAAAGGCTTTAATCAGGCTGAATAGATACATCGATCAGATGCCCTCATTATCAGTTACTGTTTCTAAAATTCTGGAGGTGACAAGGAATCCTCAGGTCACAGCAAAGGATTTAAATAAGGTAATCAGTCTCGATCCTGTGCTGGTTGGAAGAGTTTTAAAACTTGTTAATTCGGCTTACTATGGATTGCAGAACAAGGTCACCTCTCTTGTAACGGCGATAATCATGCTTGGGATAAACACAATTAAAAACCTTGCTTTATCGACAGCAGTTCTGGCAAATATGAAAAAAGGTTCTCATTTTAAGGCTTTAAATGTGGATGGGTTCTGGCGACATTCAATAGGTGTTGGTGTGGCCAGTAAATTGATAGCTGGTAAGATTGGTGTTCCGGTTAACCTGAGAGAGCAGTTTTTTATAGGTGGACTTCTACATGATCTTGGCAAAATACCATTGAATGTTCTTTTTGAGGATGAATACATAAAGGCAATAAGGACAGCTGATTTTAAAAAGGTAGAGCTGATTAAAGCAGAAAAAGATATTCTTGGTATAACGCATACAGAGGTGGGGAGGATGATAGCAGAAAAGTGGAGATTAACAGATGAAAATTATGAGTGTATCCTCCACCACCACTCACCTGATTTGGCATCAAAGGAGAATGCGGTTCTTGTAAGTGTGGTGAGCATTGCCAATGTTTACTGCAATATAAATCAGATAGGATTTTCTGGTAACAGATATGCCAAGATGATTGATCACGATATGCTTCAGAAGGTTGGTGTTACCGAAGAATATCTTGATGATCTCTTTGAGAGTATTTCCTCTGAGATTGAGAAGGCCTCAATTTTTCTCCAGGTTTAGTAAATTATTTCGCGTTTGTGATTATCAGGAGAAAAATGGGACTGAAGTGAATACCATTGTTTGTTTTTTAGATTGGGAAAAACCCTGTAAATTAAGGCTGGCTATGAGTTTTTTGATTCTTTATAATGAAAAATGATAGTTGGAATCAAACCTGTATCAAAATGATCAGAAGAGATCAAAAATGTTACTGAGATTCTGGGGAGTTCGTGGGTCGATTCCGACTCCGGGACCCGAAACGGTAAAATATGGGGGCAATACAACCTGCCTTGAGATTAGACTTAACAATGGCAAAATAATTATAATTGGTGCAGGCAGTGGAATAAGGGCTCTGGGTAATAAGCTTGTAATGGAGGATATGAAAAAAGGTCCTCTTGATATCGATTTATTTCTCAGCCATACTCACTGGGACCACATAATGGGTTTTCCATTTTTTACTCCAATATTTATTCCTGGTAATAAAATTAGGGTGCATGGGCCGGTTAATATAGGTGATGAAGACCTTGAGCAGATAGTAGCTGGGCAGATGAGTTACAATTATTTCCCTGTAAAGGCTGATGAACTTGCCGCTGATATAGAGTACAAGGTTCTTAAGGAGGGTCATTTTGAGCTTTCAGGTGGTGTTAAAATAACAACGAAAATTCTAAATCACCCTATAATAGACCTGGGTTATAGGATCGAGGCTGATGATAGGGTTCTGGTTACAGTATATGATCATGAGCCGTTTAGAAATCTGTTTGAGTCTAACCCGGATGACCCGGATTACGATGAAATAGCGGTAAGGGAGGGGCAAAAGGCAGCAGAGGAGAATAACAGAAGGGTTCTGGAATTTATCAGAGGAGCAGATCTTCTTGTTCACGATGCACAGTATACTAACAGAGAGTATACCAGTTCAAAACTTGGCTGGGGTCATTCTCCGATGGAACTTGTTGTTAAAAACGGAATTCTGATGGGCGTCAAAAGGCTTGCATTGTTTCATCATGATCCGACAAGAAAAGATGTTGAGCTTGATGCTCTTGAGAGGAAGATAAGGGCCAGAGTAAAAAAGATTAAGAAAACGAACATCGATGTATTTTTTGCCCGTGAGGGCATGGAAATTAAACTATAGGTATTAATTTGAGAAGTAATTTTTTCAGGATTGCTCGATCCTGGATTTGTGCATTTCTCCATTTATATGGCTGTCAGGTTCTTTCCTTCAAAAAGTAAGATTACACGGTGTTCTTACTTCGGATTTTATTTGGTTTTAAATATTTTTTTATCCGTGTGACGAGTGTTTAATGTGTGAAGAGTATTTATTGTGACGGGTATTTATTTTAATACTTAATAAGAGGATTTGAAATGGAACATTCTGAGTTTGTTCACCTGCACGTTCACTCTGAATACAGTATACTCGATGGGGCTACAAAAATAGGTGAACTTGTTGAAAGAGCCAGAGAATATAAAATGCCTGCCCTGGCGTTGACCGATCATGGAAATATGTTTGGAGCAATTGAGTTTTACGAGGCCTGCACATCAATGGGAATAAAGCCTATTATTGGACAGGAGTTCTATATCGCGAAGGGCGATTCCTCGGAAAAAAACTCAAAAGAAAAGCCCTATCACCTGATTCTTTTCGCGAGGGATGAAAGAGGATACAAAAACCTTTTAAAATTATCTTCCCATGGGTACCTGAGCGGATTTTACTATAAACCCCGAATAGACAAGACAGTTCTTCAGGAGCATTCCGAAGGTCTCATGGCATTGAGTTCATGCCTTGCCGGAGAAATCCCTCAGCTTTTATTGATGGGTTCTGGAGAGAGGGCCGAAAAGGTTGCCGGATATTACAGGGATATCTTTGGGAAAGAGAACTTTTATTTTGAGATTATGGATAATGGTTTAAAAGAGCAGCGAGAAGTGAATAGGGAACTGGTTAAACTTGCCAGGAAGCTTGGTGTTGGTCTTGTTGCAACGAATGATGTCCATTACCTGAACAGAGAAGATGCCCAGTACCATGACGTACTTCTCTGTATTCAGACATCAAAAAGTATCAATGATAAAAATAGACTGAGGTTTAAAACTGATGAATTTTACTTCAGATCACCCGAAGAGATGAAGAAACTCTTTTCAGAAATCCCCGATGCAATTCGAAATACCATAGAAATTGCAGAAAGGTGTAACATTTCGCTTGAACTGGGTAAACCCCATCTTCCCAATTTTCCGGTCCCATCTGGATTTACGCCTGAGACATACCTTAAGAAACTTACAGAGGAAGGTCTGAAAAGACGGTATAGAGAATTAACAGATGAGGTTGTTCAGAGAGCTCAGATGGAACTCAGGGTGATCGCGAGCATGGGATTCAGTACTTATTTTTTGATAGTTCATGATTTTATAAGGTTTGCCAGAGGGAAGGGAATAGGAGTGGGTCCTGGGAGAGGGAGCGCAGCGGGTTCAATTGTGGCGTATGCCCTTGGAATTACAAATGTAGATCCTCTGAGGTATGGACTTTTATTCGAAAGATTTCTAAATCCCTCAAGGGTTTCCATGCCGGATATTGACATTGATTTTGATGGAGAAAGAAGGGATGAGGTAATTAATTACGTGAGGGAAAGGTACGGTGAGGGAAAAGTTGCCCAGATAATAACCTTTGGTGCGATGAAACCAAGGATGGTTGTCAGGGATGTGGCGAGAGCTCTTGATATGTCTCCATCGGAGGCAGACAGAATAGCAAAGATGATTCCCCAGAAGCATAATATAACAATTGAAGATGCGATAGAGAGTTCATATGAATTGAAAGAATTAATTGGCAGGGACAAAAGAATTAGAAAACTTTTTGAAATTTCAAAAAAGTTGGATGGGCTTGTTAGACATCCATCAACCCATGCAGCAGGGGTAGTAATCAGTCCAGTTGATCTTACCGAGATAGTGCCACTGTACAGAGACCCAAAAAGTGGTGTTGTATCTACCCAGTATCAGGCTAAATATCTTGAAGATGTGGGTCTGTTAAAAATGGATTTTCTTGGCTTAAAGAACATAACAGTTATCGACCGTTGTTTGAAGCTTATTGAGGAATCCGGTCATGAACCTCCTGATATGGATTCACTTGATCTTGAAGATAAAAAAGTATATGAGATGCTCTCAAAAGGCGAGAGTCTGGGCGTTTTCCAGCTTGAAAGCAGCGGGATGCAGAACCTGCTGAGAAGGTTGAAACCGGAGAGCTTTGAAGACATTATTGCAATTCTTGCTTTGTATAGACCTGGCCCACTAGATAGTGGTATGGTTGATGAGTTTATAGAGAGGAGGAATGGTAACAGACCTATCCGCTACCCGGATCCAAGGTTAAAAGAGATTCTTGAAAGCACCTATGGAGTTATTGTTTATCAGGAACAGGTTATGGAAATTGCCAGAAAAATTGGCGGATTTTCCATGGCTGAGGCTGATAACTTAAGGAAGGCTATGGGGAAGAAAAAACCCGAGATAATAGAGGAGTTAAAAGAACAATTCATAAAAGGTGCTATCGAAAGGAAGGTAAAAAGGCATGTTGCTGAGGATATTTTTGAGATGATGAAAACATTTGGAAGATATGGATTTAATAAATCCCATTCAACGGCGTATGCTGTTCTTGCATTTCATACTGCATACCTTAAAGCCCACTATCCTGTGTATTATATATGCAGTCTTCTTTCAGGGGAGCTTAATGATACCGATAAGATTCATGAGTATATTCTAGAGGCTAGAAGGATGAATGTGCCTGTTGCACCACCCTCAATAAATGAAAGCGGGGTTTATTTTGAGGTTAGAGATGATAGAATCCTGTATGCATTATCCGCAATAAAAAATGTTGGCGAGAATGCAGCAAAGGAGATAGTAAGGGTCCGTAATGAAAATGGAAAGTATACTTCCTTTATTGACTTTACATCCAGGGTTGATTTACGGATTGTTAATCGGCGTGTGATAGAGAGTTTGATTAAGGCTGGTGCAATGGATTGCTTGGGTGAAACCAGAAGTACTTTATTTAATAGTGTTGAGTCGGCCATGGAATATGGGAGTAAAATTCTCGCAGATAAGATATCGGGTCAGAGTACCCTGTTTGGGGATGATGAATCCTCAGGTGAAAACGAGTATTACAGGCTTGAAAAAACTCCTGAATGGGATGATATTGAGAAGTCAGAGTATGAGAAAGAGGTATTTGGATTTTATATGAATACTCATCCGGTAAACAGTTACCTTGACTTAATTGAAAAGGTTGCTACTGCCAGACTGGTAGATTTGGATAGGTTGCCTGAAGATACGAAGGTTACTGTGGTGGGAATGATTCTCAGTGTAAAAAGGGTTACCACGAAGGACGATAAGGAAATGGCATTTCTGAGTATAAATGATTCAAACTCTAACGGTGAAGTAGTGGTCTTCCCTTCTGCGTTTAACGAATACGGAAAACGCTGCGTTGAAAAAGAAATCGTTGTTGTTACTGGGAGGGTAAATGGAGGGAAGATTTTTGCAGATTCAATACTTACACCTGAAGAAGCTGAGCAATCCTCAATTAAGAGTGTTCATATTTTGCTGACCGGAGATTGTCAGGAGAAACATCTGTTGAGGCTGAGGGATATTTTTCTTGAAAAGAAAGGCAAATGTAGTGTTTATCTCCATATGCCGGAACTCGAAGGAAAGAACAAGATGGTAAAGGCATCTTCTTTTCTACTGGTTGAACCAGATGAAGATTTTATCAAAAGAATATCAGGTGAAAAAGCTGTTGAGAGGATATGGGTGACAAGATGAAACATTTACAGATGTATAAGAACTTTGTTCCCCTGTTGGTTATTGCTGTAACGGTGTTATTAACGGTGTTGTACATGTACAGAAAAAAATTGTTTGTATTTTTTATTTACATTTGTGGAATATTTAAGAGTGGAGTGAAAAATATAGAGAAAGATAGATGTAAAGATTGGATTAAGAAGTTGGGGGGATCAAGCATAGATGTTTATTACAAAAGGGGACTTGTTTTTACACTTTTTGGTATTCTACCAATACTGATGATTAAATACATTTTTAAACAGCCATTGAGGAATTTTGGGTATGGATTAAAAAGTATAAAATCTACTATTGTGATTACTCTTTGATTACAGGTATTCTTTTTCCTTGGATTAACCTCAGGGCAGGCTCTTTATGGCCTGTGTTTTTGGCACATTCCGGAATCGGAGTCTCGATGGATTTTTTTTGCTTGAAGAGATTACGAATTCTTGGCACTCAGGAGGGCGAGAGGGCACGAAGTTCTCAGTATTAATGGATTAGTTTTGGCTTTCCTGTGAGAATCTATTTTTTGTATTAAAGGTGGAGATTTTAATCTCAGAGTTGTGCTGATTTTATGATTTTTGAGCGATTTACATATCTGTTTTTAGGTTTCCTTTTTAAATCCAATCCTTTCCATTGCTCCCCATTCTCTTTTCTTCGAGAAAAACTTAAATATTCCCGCAAGTTTATATGCAATATTGATCTGCCTGTAAAAGAAAGGCTCTATTAATGTTGATAGTGTCCTTATCAGCAGGTTTTTAACTGGTATGCCTTTCCCAAGTGCGTAGTATTCAAGTACAAGCCCTATCGCCGAGTGCAACAGACCATACCCGTAGGTAAGTACGATAAAGCTTATTATATGGGGTAAAAAGAATTGATTTATCAGGATACCGTATGCAAGTATTCCGTAACCAAAGATTTCAAAAAATGGAGATACGACTTCAGAAAAGAAATAAAATGGAAAGGCAAAAAGTCCAATTCTGCCATACCTTGGATTAAAAAACATTTTTCTATTTTCAAAAAGGCTTTCAAGTAATCCGACCTGCCATCTTATTCTCTGTCTTCTGAGAACCTTGAATGTCGAAGGAATTTCAGTCCAGCTAACGGTATCTGGAACAAAACTTACCCTGTATTTTTCTTTTTTTTCCTTTTTAATTTTGTGAAGTTTTACAACCAGCATCATGTCTTCGCCGAGGCTTCCCCTTTTATATCCGCCTGCTTCTAGAACATCCTCTTTTCTGAATAATCCAAATGCCCCTGAGATTATGAGGAGTGAATTCAATGTGGATAGCCCCATCCTCCCCATGAAAAAAGCCCGTGCATACTCAACAGTTTGAAGAAGTACAAGGATGTTTCGAGGGAGACCTTCTTTTATAAGTCGTCCACGTTGGATTTCAGCATTGTTTGCTGCTTTGATCACCCCACCCACCGCTATGGTTTTTTCGGGTGCATGTATAAATGGCCTGATGAGTTTTGAAAGAGCATCCTCGCCGAGAATTGTGTCGGCATCTATAGCACAGAAGTATGGGAATCTGGAAATGTTTATACCCACGTTGAGGGCATCTGCTTTTCCGCCATTTTTTTTATCAACCACAATGAGATTCTTAAAGGTTCTTGAAACATATATGTCTATGACCGGCTCGGTTGGTATTGCACGTCTGAACACATAATCGGTTTTCAAAAGGTCAAAGGATTTTTTCAGGATTTTAAGTGTATCATCTTTTGAACCATCGTTAACCACTATTAATTCGTAAAGTGGATAATGGAGGAAGAGGAGCGAATATACGCTCTCAACTATGGTTTTTTCCTCATTGTACGCGGGAAGTATTATGCTGATTGGCGGGAGAAGTTTATACCTGAAAACCTGATTTATATCGTACATGTATCTGTTTTTTTTAGTTTTGTTTATTTCAAAAATTGAAAGTATGAGGATTATCAGGTAGAGTGTATTTAAAGAGAAAAACCAGAATAGGAGAGCTATAAGAGAGTAAAATAGAAATTCAACCATCAGGCTGCAGTTGCTCCTTTCAATATTTTTCTAATTTCAGGATAGCTGGTGAAGTTTTCCATAAATTTGGTATATCCTTTTGCTGCCAGTGCCTTTAGTATTTCTCTGGCTTCCTGGGTATCGCCTGATTTATTTCCTGTAATTATCATTACTGAATCCTCTATTATTCCACTTTCCTCAAGGGCATGTGCAATTATATCCCTTGCGTATCTGTCGCTGGTTTCCAGGAAATTAAGAAGCGTATGGATACCAATTTTGCCAAGATTTACCAGGGCATATGCAGCATTTCTTCTCACCCACCAGTTTTTATCCTGCAGAAGTGGTAGAAGTCTATAGGAGGCGCCTTTTAACCCCATTTCCCCTATTAAATTACAGGCTATAGCTCTTATTTCCCATCTTTCATTATGAAGTGCTTCGAAAATAAGTTTAACCGAAGTTAAATCATTGATCTTACCAAGAGCACTGAGAGCTGCAATTCTAACGTCTATATTCGGTGAGTTTTTGTAAAGGTTAATGAGTAGATTAAGACTTTCATCAAGATGAAAGGAAGCAAGTACTTTTATGAGAAGTATGGCTTTATCGGGGGGTAGCGTTCCTCCCGAAAGAAGTTTTTCTATTTCAGAGTAGATATCTCTGGTAGGAAATCTTGAAATGACAGATGCAATCAACCATGCATGGGTTGCAGAAGCTGCTTTATATATTTTTAATAAGTATTTTAATCCCTCCAGGTTTCCAATTTCGCCTATAGCAATTATTGAGGCAGAAACAACCTCAGCCCTTCTATCGTGGAGTCTCTTAATAAGTACTTCAACGCTTCTCTCTGTTCCCAATAGTCCAAGAAGGTAACATGCGTGGATTCTTCGTGAAGCTGCCAGCCTGTTTGTGCTTGCCTCAAGCTCGGTTGTTATACTCAATTCGTGTGAGGCCTGCTTCAGTTTTTCCCATTTGCTACCCTTGATCTGAGATATGGCAGTAGTGAGGGCCTCTGTAGCTAGGTTTTTATTTGTGATTCTTTTCTTCAATTCATCAAGTTCTATTTGATCGAGTATATAACTGTAGAAGTAATCTAAATATTTAAGTTTTTCCTGATGGGTGAGTTTTTCCTTTAAAATTGCGAGAAGGTGTTTTAAAACAGAAATTATCAAAAATATAAGGGTTGCGGAAACCAGTCCTCCAACAATTAGAAGCGAAAATCTTGATATGGTTAAATAGATATCTTTTTCCACCATATTTTACCATTGGACCCTATTGATGTAACCTATTCTGTGTGTTCTTCCATATTTTGTTTCCACCCAGCTATACTCAATAATTCCCATGAGGTTTTCTGTAATTCTGAATGTGATCCCTGTATTAAAATCAAATACCCTCTTTTCCGGGTCTTTTGTTTCCACATCTCCTCCATAGCTGACCCCGAAAGATATGGTGTTTTGAGGAAGATATTCCATGCTCAGGTTGAAGGAGATGTTCAGGGTATTATACCCGGTTGAGTAGATATACTGATGGTAACCAACAACTGCGTATGTATAGTCGGTAAAATATTTGGTGAATCTGGGAGATATGGTGAACAATGTTTCAGAGCTGTATATGTCTGCAGAAACTTCTATTCCCGGAACAAATCCGGCACCAACTCCGTAATCAATTGAAGCTGTGATCTGGGCAGGTGAATAAAGATCGGCGTCTGGTGTGAAACTGAAAGTTAAGCCTGTATAAAGATTATTTATCCCCATATAGACGGTTCCAATTCTGAAGTTTGTATCGTTGTTACCGTTTAGCGCTTTTGCATTCAGCGATAGGATGAAGTCAAAGGTTTGCCTGTAGTGATATAAGAAGTTATTCTGAAGTGTTGTAGCAGTTGATCCATCGGGATATAATTCCCATATGATTCCCATTGGTTCTATTTCTACTGTTTTGAGTAGTTCAATTCCTCTTAGAAACCTTTTTGCATCTTTATTTTCAGGATCTATTTCAAGGATTTTTTTGAACTCATCACGAGCAGCTTTCTTATTATCTGTTGCCAGGTAGACCTTCCCAAGTTCCATTCTAACTTCCACCTCATCAGCTCCAGCTGCAAGTGCCCTTTTCAAATACTCAATGGCTTTATCATACTGTCCTGACCAGAAGCAGGCTCTACCGATACCCATGAGGGCGTCTGCATCATTTTTTTCCTTCATAAGATACAGTTCATATGTGGCAATTGCCTTTTTATACTCTCCTTTCCAGCTCAGTATCTGTGCTTTTCTAAAAAGTGCTTCTGAATGATACGGAGAAACCTCTATTACCTCATTCAGAATTTCAAGGGCTTTATCGAACTCATTTTTCCAGCTGAGAACCTTTGCAAGGCGAACCTTGATATGGAGATTTTCCGGATCGAGCTCAAGAACCTTTTGGTATATTTCTATTGCTTTATCAAGGTTATTGGCCCTTTCGTATTCTATCCCTTTATCTATCAGTTTTTCTATTTCCTGCTGTTTTTGAACTTCCTCAGATAATAGGATCTGTACCTGGGGGATGATGAACAGTAGAACGAGCAGAAAAGTTATCATTTTATTCATTTTATTTTCTCCTTCTCATTTTCTTGTTTCTCATATCTTCTCAAAACCGCCTCGATTCGGGCCAATAGTTCATCCGGGCTAAAAGGTTTTCCCACATAGTCATCAGCTCCAGCTTTCAGCCCTTCAACTATATCTTTTTCTGAGTTCAGTACTGAAACAAATATTATGGGAATATCCTTTGTATCCTCATAATTTTTTAGCTCTCTGCATATTTGAAGTCCGTTGACATAAGGGAGGAGCCTGTCAAGCAAAACAAGGTCTGGTTTGTATTTGAAACAGTAGTCAAGTCCTTTGTTGCCATCTTTGGCTATTAATGCTTCGTATCCTCCCTTTTCAACTATTCTTCTTAAAAGTTCAATTGTTTCAGGTGTATCTTCAATAATTAGTATTTTTTTCCTCATCTTATTGGGTTTATCGGTAAATTAATAAAATATTATAGTAATAGGAGAAAAAGATAAAATTTTGATATTTCAGATATAAATTATAGCACATAAATGGGTTTAAGGACGGATTTAACGCTATAATATTATGGCGAGGTCTTAGACATAACTGTAGTTTTGATTGAGTTTTGAAACATAGTGAAAGAAAAATGAGATAAAAAGTGTACCGAGAGACTATTTTTGCTTTACGGTTGGTTACCGATGCCAGGCTAATCTGAACACAGAAAGTTTCTTTCTTCGATGTTACTAATTTTTGCTATTCTTCTCGAGTGTCTCTTACCATCGAAGGTTTCGGAGAGAAATGAATCCACAATTTTAATTGCTTTCTCCGGTGTTAGAATTCTTCCACCCAGTGCAATAATATTTGCATCGTTGTGTTTCTTTGCCATTTTTGCGGTGTATATATCGTGACATAGCGCTGCTCTTATCCCTTTAAACTTGTTTGCCGTTATGGAGGCTCCTATTCCGGTTCCGCAGATTACTATACCGAGATCTGCTTCGTGGTTTTTAACCTGTATAGCTGTTCTTTCAGTAAAATCTGGATAATCAACGCTTTCTGAAGAATTGGTTCCATTATCGATTACGGTATGACCAAGAGACTTAAGATGCGATGCTATTGCATTCTTTAATTCAACCCCTGCATGGTCATTTGAGATAGCTATTTTCATTGTTCCACCTTGATATGATTAGTAGTTTATATAAATGATTCACTTATGTAGAATATTCCTTAATTTTAAGAGATCAAGGTAGTCAGGTCCACTAAAGAATTATGCAATCCAAATGTATTTGACAATAATAATAACAGATTTTAAAATGGGGGTGAAATAAATTAATTCCGGAGGTGAATCATGAAGAAACGATCGATTAAACTTGGACTTGCTCCGACCAGAAGAAACGTTTTCTCTGTGGAGGATAGTCTCAGATATAAAAAGTTGATTGAGGATAAATTGAGATCCTGGGGGGTTGACTTTGTCAATCTCGATTCATTGAATAAAGAAGGTTTATTGTTTAACAGGCTTGAAGCAAAAAAAGCGGCTAAAATTTTTATAGATGCAGGGGTCGATGCCGTTTTTACTCCGCATGTAAACTTTGGCACTGAGGATGCGGTCGCAAAACTTGCGAAAGAAGTGGGTAAACCACTCCTTCTCTGGGGACCCAGGGACGAGGCACCACTCCCCGATGGAACAAGGTTGAGAGATACGCAATGCGGACTTTTTGCAACGAGTAAGATACTCCAGCGATACGGTGTCCCATTTTCATACATTGTTAACTCCCGGGTGGATTCCCCCGTATTTGAAAGGGGATTCAAAATATTTATGGCAGCTGCAAGGGCAGCTAACAGTTTTTTGAAGGCGAGGATAGGACAGATAAGCACGAGACCGGAGGATTTTTACACAGTAATTGTGAATGAGGGTGAGCTTCTGGAGAACTGGGGTATAGAAACGGTTCCATTAACTCTGGTTGATATTGAAAAGCGAGTTCTCGATACTGTAAAAAGTGATAAGAGGGTAAGGGGTGTTGTTGAAGATTTTAAATCCAGAGTTGAAATAAGGGATATGGACGAAGATGCAATCAGCAGGATGGCTGCCCTGAAGCTCGTTCTTATGGACTGGGCAGAAGAGGAGAGCCTGTCCGCAATAGCGATCCAGTGCTGGAATGCTCTCCAGCTTGCACTGGGCATAGTACCCTGTTTTGTTAATTCAGAGCTTACAAGTATGGGTATTCCGGTTGCGTGTGAGACAGATATTAATGGTGCTCTGACATCTCTGTTGCTTCAGAATGCTTCGACCACAGATCTACCCACCTTTTTCTGTGATCTAACGATAAGACATCCGGAGAATGATAATGGAGAGCTTCTGTGGCACTGCGGTCCATTCCCGCTTGAACTTGCCAAGGATAAGAAAAAGGCATTTGTTGGTAAACATTTTATCCTCCCGAGTGGCTCACCGGGAACTGGAAACTGGGAGTTGAAAGGAGGTAATGTTACAATTGCAAGATTTGATGGTATAAACGGAGAGTACTCCTTGTTTATGGGCCATGCCAGAAGTACTGAGGGTCCGTTTACCCTTGGAACCTACCTATGGATTGAGGTTCCGGATTGGCCTATGTGGGAAGAGAAATTTATTTACGGACCCTATATACACCATGTTGTTGCGGTTCATGATACGGCAGCATATGCTCTTTATGAAGCGACGAAGTTTATTCCGGGTCTTAGACCGGATCCAGCAACCCCCACAGAGGAAGAAATAAGGGCATATCTCAGAGGGAGTGACCTCCAGGGCTAAAAAAGAGATAAAAAATTACTATTTTCCAGATAGGGGTATTTTTATCTTTAAATTAGACAGTTGGTTATTCTTCCAGGCCACTTTCTTTGAAAGTGGCCAATCTATTCGAAAGTGGAAAAGGTAGAGAAGTTTTTTACTCAGAACTGAGTTTTTTGATGAGATCAGCAGCTTCTTCAATGAGCTTGATAACCGCTGGGTCTTTTACCTTGTAGCAAACCTCATTACCTTTTTTTATCTTCACAAGTATGTTTTTTTCTTTAAGAATTGCAAGGTGCTGGGATGTGTTTGGCTGGTTCAATTTTAACTGTTCGCTTATATCATTAACACAAAAGTCATTTTGATATACTGTTTTCAGTATTTTTATTCTGGTTGGGTGTGCTATTGCTTTAAAAAAATCGGCAATTTTTGTTTCGTTGATGTTATTTATTTGGCCCACTTTCATTCCTCTAAAACAAATGGGGCACCTTAGGTGCCCCAGTTAACTCTCTCATTCGATTATTGCCAGTACGTCACTCCTTTGAATAACAAGGTGCTTTTCACCATCAATTTCAAGTTCATCCCCGGTATATTTACCGAATATTACCTTGTCACCCTCTTTAATCAATTTCTGAAGCTCTTCGTCAGTTCCAACGGCTATAACCGTTCCTCTCTGTGGTTTTTCTTTTGCGGTATCTGGAATGATAATTCCACCTGGAGACTTCTGTTCCTCAACGTCTTCAACTTTTACTAGAATCTTGTCATCAATTACCCTTAGCTTCATATACTGCCTCCTCACTATATATTAAATATTTTTTTCGAAAATAATGGATTAATTTTTTATGTTTAGCAGCCTGTCTATCTCTTTTTTGTTAAAACCCACTATTGGTCTGTTGTTGATCATGATAACGGGCACCCCCGTTTGTCCTGTTTTGGAAACCAGATCCCTGGCTGCCCTATCATCTTTTGAAACATCAACATCCTTGAATCTGAAGCCATGTTGTCTGAGATATGATTTTGCCCTGTTACACCACGGGCAACTTGGTGTCGAAAAAACTATAATTCTCGGAGAAGATTTTGTTTGTGCCATTTATCCATCCAGTATATAAGGAATTTCGAATAATAAGGTAATAATATTGATTTTAAAAGTAAATTAAAAATTGGGGTTGATCCATACGTTGGAAATAATCATCTAATTCGCTTGAAGTTTTTTAAGATTACCTGTGAAGTGGCTTCTGACACACATAATGTAGATGCTCATTGAACTCGTAAGAGCTTCTGATAAACACGATGTAGATGGTCATTGAACTGAAGGTATAGTTGGTTTCGTTGCTTCTGTTTTTATTGACCCCCTGTTCTAATATTAATATTATGATAAGAATTAAAAAAGATATGGAGATGTGAACATGAAAGAGATTAATGTATTGCCTGAATTTAACAGAGGTTACATTAAGTTCAATGATATTCCGCTATTTCAGATTGATGTAAGGCTTAAAAATGAGATTAAGAAATCGATTACAGAAGAAGAGGCGATTAATCTTCTGTTCGCCATGCTTTACATAAGAAGTTTTGAAGAAATGGTAATAAAATTGAAGAATGGCAGGTTCATGCCATACGATGGTTTTAAGTACGTGGGGGCGACTCATCTTTCAATAGGTCAGGAAGCCGTAGCGGCGGGGACAATGTCTGTTCTTAATCCAGATGATTATATTACCTCCACTCATAGAGGACATGGGCATTCTATTTCAAAGGTTCTATTTAGAATATACAGATTTGGCAGGAAGGAACTTCTTGATTTCCTTGGATTAAAAGAATCTTCAAAAAGCGATGAGGAGCTGGTAAGGGAGGCTGTTGAGCTTCACCTTTTCAGGACCATGGCTGAGCTGCTTGGAAAGGAGGAAGGGTACTGTCGGGGCCGTGGAGGAAGTATGCATATAGCAGATTTCAATTCGGGTCATCTTGGTGCAAATGCAATTGTTGGTGGAAGTATGGCCATTGCGACCGGTGCAGCACTTAGCAGCATGCTTCTGAAAAATAAAAAAGTTGTTGCATGCATGGTTGGCGATGGAGCTGCAAATAATGGTATATGTCACGAATCAATGAATTTTGCTTCTATGCTTCAATTTAACGAAGGGTTTCCAGTTATTTATATATTCGAAAATAATCAATACGGGATGTCAGGTCAGCAGTTTGGAGAAGTGACGGGGATAAAGCATCTTTCACAGAGGGGAGCAGGGTACAATGATAAAAACATGTATGCCAGAACCGAGAGTGGAATGCATGTGCTTGCAGTTAGAAATGCTGTGAAAGAAGCGGCTGATATCTGCAGGCAAGGAGAAGGTCCTGTGCTTCTAGAGTTCAAGACATACAGGTATGTTGGGCATTCGTTGAGTGACAAGCGTATGACATACAGGACAGCGGAGGAGGAAGAGAGCTGGTTAAACTATGATCCTATAAAATTGTATAGAGAGGAGTTGGTTGAAGCAGGGGTTTTGAGCGAGAAAGAGATCGATGAAATTAAGGCCGAGATAGACAATCAGATGGAAAAAATAACTCTAAGAGCAGCGAAGGCCACAGATCCGGATCCAAAAACGATATACGAGGGACTATTCTCAGATTCGACAAGCGAAAATATTGGAGATAAATACAGAACTGTTAACTTTAACAAGGAACCGAAGAAATTCAGGCGCGATTCTGCGGGAAGAATTCTTTATAGACATGCCGTTATAGAAGCTCTGATGGAGGAGATGGTTAGGGATAATAGAGTTGTTCTTTATGGTGAGGATGTTGCTGAATACGGAGGAGCTTTTCAGGCAACCGCAGGTCTGTTTGACATATTTGGTAGGAGGAGAGTCTTTAATGCACCTATTTCGGAAGCTGCTATAATAGGTACTGGCCTTGGTGCAGCAATGACGGGATTGAGGCCTGTTGTTGAGATAATGTATATAGATTTTATGCTTATGGCAGGGGATCAGCTTGGAAACCAGGTTGCGAAGACAAAATATATGTTTGGAGGCAAAGCAAAGATTCCTCTTGTTATAAGAACAACCATAGGAGGTGGCAGAGGGTATGCCGGTCAGCATAGCCAGAGCTTAGAGGCTTTTCCGGCCCAATTTCCCGGACTCAAGGTAGCAATTCCATTCTCTGCATATGATGTTAAGGGGCTTCTCAAAACAGCTATACGGGATGATAATCCTGTTGTCTTTATAGAGCATCAACATCTCTATATTGAAAAGGATGTTGTTCCGGAGGATGAATATACAATTCCATTTGGTAAGGGGGTTGTAAGAAAGGAAGGAAAAGATATTACCCTTATTTCTTATTCCTACCAGCTTAAGGCTACACTGGAAGCTGCAGAACTTGTTGAAAAAGAGGATGGAGTTTCCATTGAGGTAATCGATCCTCGAACCCTTGTTCCACTGGATGAAGAACTTATAGTTAATTCTGTTAATAAAACGGGAAGGGCAATGGTGGTAATCCAGGCTCCCGGAAGGGTAAGCTTTGGTGAGCATATTATCAATATTATCCAGGCCGGTTGTCTGAACAATCTGAAGGCGCCGGTTAGGCAGGTTGCAGCCCATCTTGTTCCTCCTCCGATGGCACAACCGCTTGAAAGGGAGAATATACCAAGTGTTGAAAAAATAGCAAAAAACATCAGAGAAGTGCTCGCTCAATAGGCTAGATCCGGGTTTGGTAGACACCTGGTATTTAATTACCTCAGTGTGAGGTGGGGAGGCATATAATCGATGAAACTTGTCCAATTTGGGGCGGGAAATATTGGACGTTCGTTCATAGGACAGATATTTGCACGTTCTGGCTGGGAAGTTGTATTTATAGATATTGATAAAAGGGTAATTGATGAGTTAAATAGGAGAGGACATTATATTGTTGAGGTAAGGGATAAGAGACCCGAGCGACTTATTATAGAGAATGTCAGAGGGGTAAATGCTGAGCAGGTAGAGAAGGTCGCACAGGAGATTGCAACAGCAGATCTTATTTCAACTTCAGTGGGTAAGAAGGCATTGCCGTCAGTAATCCCGAGTATTGCAAGGGGAATTGAGAAAAGATATGAACTTTACGGACTCAAGCCAATTGATATCCTCATATGTGAGAATATTGTTGAGGGAAGGAAATTTTTCTATGAAGGGCTGAAGAAAGTCCTGCCTGAGAATTTTCCACTTGATGAGATGGTAGGACTTGTTGAAACTTCGATAGGCAAGATGGTTCCGATTATGCCGGAAGATGTTAGAAAAAAAGACCCCCTCCTCATATATGCAGAAGCTTTCAACACCCTTATTGCTGATAAGAAAGGTTTTAAGTCATCCCCACCTGATATTCCTTTTTTGTCTCTGAAGGAAAATATGAAGGCATATGTTGATAAAAAATTGTATATCCACAACCTGGGACATGCTGTTCTGGCTTACACAAGTTTTTATTTTTGCCCAGGCTACAGGTATATATGGGAAGCCGCAGAGGATAAAAGAATACGGGGATTCGCCCGGAGTGCAATGTGGGAAAGCGGGAATTCCCTGATAAAGAAGTATCCTGAAGAGTTTACCAGAAAGTTTATAAGTGAAGATATAGAGTCGCTAATTGAGAGATTCAAGAACAGGATGCTTGGAGATACCATTTTCAGGGTTGGGAGGGATCTTTACAGAAAACTCGGTAGGGAGGATAGGCTTGTGGGTGGTATGTACCTCTGCGACTCACTGGGGATTGAACCACGCTGTATTGCACTGGGATACGCATGTGCGCTGTTCTTTAAGGCAACAGATGATGAGGGAAAGATGTTTGAGGGGGACAGGAAGTTTCATGAAAAGGAAATGCCAAGGGGATTGGATTATGTACTTGAGAAAATCTCGGGCATAGATAAGGAAAGTATAAAATCTATTATAAGGAGTTACTATAATAAGCTTCTTCAAAACCCCAAAATAGAAGATTTCTCCTTTTGTTATGGTTAGAAGATTTAAGCTTTTAGTAGTCTGCCTTCATGTAGTTTGACTCCTTCGAGCTTTAAAAGCATCTCTTTTACATGTGCTCCGGCTCCGAAATTGCCTATATTTCCATCAGATCTGATTACCCTGTGACAGGGGATAAGGAGTGGAAGTGGATTTTTTGCCAGAGCACTTCCGCATGCCCTGAATGCACGGGGACTACCAGCTTTTTCAGCAATTTCCCTGTATGTTTTTACACTCCCGTAGGGTATCTGGGCAGTTGCGAGTAAAACTTTTTTTCTGAATCCATCAACTTTCAGTTTGTACGGGATATCAAACTCTTTTCTTTCCCCATTAAAGTATTCTTTCATCTGTTTGATGATATTTGAGAACATATCGGAGTTTTTTATAAAACGCACATTGGGTTCGATATCTGTATACAGCATATTTTCTACCATTCTTTTTTCGGTATTAACTGTAATTTTTATTACAATTAGGCTATCTTTTTGGTTTTCAGTGTTCTTCACTGTGCTGTTTTCCGGGGGAATCCCCGAAATTCCTATCCATAATTTTAGGTAATTCAGCAAAGTGTAGTATATGGTATTACTCTTGCTACTTTTCATCTCTTAGCTCTTTTGACCTTTCAGTTGCAGATCTTACAGCATTCATAATAAGCCCTTTAAGACCTCCTTTTTCAAGCATGAATAGTCCACTTATCGTTGTGCCGGCCGGGCTTGTTACCATCTCCTTCAGTATGGAGGGTTTGATTTTTGTTTTGTTCATAAGTGTTGCAGTTCCATAGATTGTTTGGGCCACGATATCTTCTGCAACCTCTCTGCTGAAACCCTCGAGAACACCTGCATCAACCATGGCCTCAGCAAATAAGGCTACAAACGCGGGACCACTTCCAGCAATTGCTGTAAACCCATCCATGAGTTTTTCGTCAATTTTAATAACTTTTCCAATAGATGAGAGAAGCTTAACCCCGGTTTCTTCTTTTTTAGCTGAAGTTGCATTGTTACATATGTATGCCACCATTGCTTCCTGAACCGAAGCGGCAACGTTTGGCATTGCCCTGATTATTGGGATTTCACTTCCTAGGATTGTTTCATAGAAAGACACTGGAATACCCGCAGCTATACTGATGAAAAGCTTGTTCCTATTGATATAGTTTTTCAGGTTTTCAATTACACTTTTTATAACCTGGGGTTTAACACAGATGATAATGTTTTCGGCATCAGTAATTTGCTGGTCGATTTCTGGGCAGGTTGATACCAGGAATATTCGGCCTGCTTCTTCTCTTTTCTTTTCATTCGGCTCAATTGCCAGTATTGCTTCTGCATCGTACCCTCTGCCGATCAGTCCTTCAAGGACTGCTCTGCCCATATTCCCTATACCTACTATTGCGACTGTGTATTTTGCCATTTTTCGTGCCCCTGAGAATTTTTTTACTTAATAATAACAGGTATGCGTCAAAAAAACATTTAAAAAATTAATTTAGATTTAATGAGAGTAAGTAATTTTACAGAAATAATTATAGGATTATATACATTTTAAACTTTGGAATAATAGAGTCTTGTATAGCGGGGATTATTTATTTTAGAAAGAAAGAAACTTTGAAAGGGACCCCGATCTATGAATTTTATCTTTTTAAAGTGCCACCTTAAAGCTATCAAGCTGAAGCTTGAATACGTCCCTTAAGTCTTTAAATGCATTTATTGTTTTTTCTATTTGCTCGTCTGTATGTGCTGCTGTTGGGATCATCCTCAAAAGAATTATACCTTTCGGCACCACAGGATACATGACTCCACTTACGAAGATACCCTTTTGTTCTCGCAGGTATGCTATGATTTTCATAGCAACCTCGGGTTCTGCCGGAATGTACACTGGTGTTATGGGTGAAGCTGTGTCTCCCAGATTGAAGCCGAGTTCCCTGAGACCATTCTGTAGTTTTGTTGCGACCTCCCATAACCTTTTTCTGAGCTCGGGTCTGTTCTGTATAACGTCCAGTGTGGCATCAATAACCTTGACATAGATGAGTGGTAGGCTTTTTGCAAATATCTGGGTTCTGGCGTTGTATCTTATATATCTTATGACCTCTTCATCACCAGCGGTGAAACCTCCAATAGCTGCAAATGACTTTGCAAAAGTTGAAAAGTATAGGTCTACCTTATCCATCACGCCAAAATGTTCAGATGTTCCCTTTCCATTTGGTCCCATTACACCACAGCCATGTGCATCATCCACAAAGACCCTTGCGTCGTACTTTTCTTTTAGCTCGCATATATCGGGGAGGTTTGCAAGGTCTCCCCTCATTCCAAAAACACCCTCTGTTACTATGAGAATACCACCCCGCCTCATTTTATTTGCGGCTTTCAGTTGTTTTTCGAGGTCGTCCATATCGTTATGCTTATAGAATCTATACTTTCCCCCGGCCAGAAATGTACCATCAATCATACAGGCATGGGAAAGTTTATCGATTATAATTGTATCGCTTCTGTTTACAATTGCAGAGAGGGTTCCCAGGACTCCTAGATACCCGTAATTGAAGAGAATAGCTGATTCTTTCTTTTCGAACTTTGCAAGTTTGTCTTCAAGGGCTTCGTGAAGCTCTGTGTTCCCGGTAAGCATCCTCGAGCCCATTGGAGCTGAATATCCATACTCCTTGGCTGCATCTACGGCAATTTTCTTTAGTTGTTCATCGTTGGCAAGCCCAAGGTAATTGTTGATAGACCACATGATGGTTTTGATGCCCTGAAACTCCATTTCGGTGCCGGGGTATGGTGAGAGGATAGGACGTGAATAATACTTATCTTTCATTTTTCTGAGTATACCAAGGTATCCACCATCTTTATAACATTTTTCGAAAATATCCATTTTTATCTCCCCGAATCTTTCTGACTCTCAAAGTTAATTGATAAGCTATTTTTCTGTCAAGGAAAATATGTTTCTTGTAATTTTCAACATTTAATTTAAATCTTTCTTTCTCTTGACAAAAGAAATATAACTGGTATCCTTAACGCTGATAAAAATAAATAAAGCTGGAAGAAAAATGAGAGTAGCTATTGTTGGTTGTGGAGGTATAGGAGGTGTTGTAGCTGCTTCAATCTCAAGTAAGGAGATTGAGGCATATGTGGTAGAAGCCTCTGAAGAAATTGCTATGAAAATCAATTCAACGGGGATATCTCTTTCAGGTAGAAAGGGGAAGATCAACTCGTCAGTTAGAGCAGTGGCAAGTTTTGAAGAAGTGGGGAAATGTTTTGATATTATAATTCTGACGGTTAAAAACAATGTGATTCATCAGGTTTTTAATAATGCGAAGAATTTTCTCTGTGATGAAGGATTTATTTTAACATTGGAAAATGGTATTGAGGTACTTGAACTATCAAAGAATAACCCTCTGGTAAAAGTTGCGGCAGGAGCGGTAGGGTATAACTCTGTGATGGTTGAGCATGGAAGGTACCTCGTCACATCTCAGGGGGGGATAACAATAGGTTCTCTTAATAAATGTACAGAAAAGGATCTGGATGAAATTAAAAAGCTCCTGGAACCACTTATAAAAATCAAGATCACTGATAATATTATTGGAGCCCTCTGGGGAAAACTCCTTATTGTTTGTGGTGTTACCGGACTTGGGGGAGTGAGCGGACTTCTCGTAGGTCAGCTTTTAAGGAAATCTGTAGCAAGGGAACTGTTTTATAAAATAGTAACCGAGGGAGCACTTATAGCCAGAGCACTTGGAGTTAACATTGAGGGTTTTGCTGGCAGTGTCAATCCTCTTAAATTTTCTGAACTTGAGGATGGATTGCCAGCTTGGGTTAAAAATCTTCTATTGAGAATAATTGGTCTCAAGTACAGGGGATTGAAGTCGAACATTCATCATTCACTTGAAAGAGGTGAAAAGACTGAGGTGGAATATCTCAATGGAGCTGTTGTCAAAAAGGGGAAAGAGGTTTCAGTTCCAACGCCCGTGAATTCCCTGGTGGTGCAGATGGTCAGGGAAATAGAATCTGGAAGGAGAAAAATGTGTCCTGAAAATCTTTATGAGATAAGTGAAAAGATAAAGGCTTACTGATCGAATCCCCACGTTTTAAATGAAGAAAGGGGGCAGGCGGTTATGCAGTGGAGCCTGGTTATAACATTTATGATCCTTGGAGTATCTCTTCTTATCGCATCGGTTCTCAGGGCAAACATCAGGTTTCTCCAGCGCTTTCTTATTCCAAATGCCATAACAGGAGGCTTTGTCGGGCTTGCGATAATGTACATCACTGCGAAGTTTTATCCAGATATTATGCCTGCAAGGGAGGTCCTGGGAAATATTGTTTACCATTTGCTTGCAGTTACCTTTATTTCAATAGGACTGAAGAAAAGAAAGAAGTACCTTGACAGAAGCGCTGTGTCCACTACGTTCACCCTGACTCTTGGGTATGCTGTGGAGGGTTTTCTTGGTTATACTATTACCCTGGGATTTCTCTATACTTTTATGCCTCACATATTTCCCACTTTTGGGATGCTTTTTGAGATTGGATTCGGTCAGTCCTCAGGACAGGCCTATGCTCTTGGTCTCCAGTGGGAGAAATTCGGTTTTGAAAACGGAGGGACTGTTGGGCTAACTTTTGGTGCTATTGGATTTCTCTGGGCGTGTTTTGTCGGTATTCCAATTCTAAATTGGGGGGTAAAAAGAGGGTATATAAAGGGGATAAGTAAAGAAAACTTGGAGAACAGAGGATTTTATCCAAGGGGAAAGCATGGTGGGATAACGGGGTATCGCACAACCCATCCCGATGTCATTGCCTCAGGGAGTTTTCACCTGGCATTTATCGGGTTTATATATCTATTTGATTATTTTTTTATCAAGCTTCTTGTAAAGCTTTTAATGCTTACCGGAAGTGGATTTGCCCTACAGCTTGGAAAGATTCTCTGGGCTTACCATGCTTTCTTTGCAACCCTGTTTGCTCTCCTGGCTGGTAGAATTTTAGATGCAATGAACAGGCACGATATACTGGATGATGATACTCTTACGGGTATATCTGCTTCAAGTGTCGATTTTCTTGTAACAGCTGCCATTATGGCCATTGAATTGGTGGTTGTGGCAAGGTATATAGTTCCAATAGTAGTAATCTGTGTGGTCGGAGGAGCACTTACCACCATGTTTGTTTTTATAATCTCCAGATGGTCATTTGAAGATCATGTATTTGAGAGGGCCCTTTCGATCTTTGGTCTGCTTACGGGAACCGTTAGCACAGGACTTGCTCTTCTCAGAGTTGTCGATCCTGAATACAGAACTCCAGCCGCTAGTGATCTTGTTCTTGGCAGTGGTTTCTCTCTATTTCTTGGTTTTCCACTTCTCCTCCTTATTAATCTCCCGGTGTTGTATCCGTCAAATAAAACTTACCTTTTAACCGATGGTATGATATTGTTTTATATAGTTCTGGTTTTTGTTGTAATGTGGCTCTTAAAACTTGTGAAACCGGGAAAATCGATCAAGTGATGAAATGGATTGCCC
The DNA here is from genome assembly GCA_964518675.1 of uncultured Spirochaetota bacterium. GTDB lineage: Bacteria > Spirochaetota > B62-G9 > B62-G9 > CAZFGQ01 > CAZFGQ01. The sequence continues at coordinate 4,008 of CAZFGQ010000020.1, read as the reverse complement.
TTTATCAGGAAGGTTAAACCCAAGCAATCTGAACTGAAGAGAATCTACCATACTGATTATTTTTGTGGGGTGTATTACTATAATTTAAAAATTAATTTATGTTCAAAGTGGATGAAGAAGTACCGGGTTATGGTTAAAAAACTTTTTACCAATCCTAAATTATTTTTATCGGGAATCCTCACTCAAATCTTTATTTTGTTTTTGATTCCTTCGTCACTGTCATATTCGGATATTCATAATAGTACAATGGTTGCTGTAATTCCTATAAATGGTGAAATCAACAGAACAATGGCAGTATTTGTGAAAAGAGGAGTAGAAAATGCGGTAAAAGATGGGGTGGAATACCTTGTATTTGACATCAATACCTTTGGAGGCAGGGTTGATTCGGCTCTTCAAATTGCAAATATTATTGGAAGCGTTGAAAAAGGCAGAACGATAGGTTTTGTATCTGCATCCTCTGGACAACTTGGGGTGAGCTGGTCAGCCGGGGCTCTTATTTCCCTGAGCTGTAGAAAAATATACATGGCCCCAGGAACCTCAATCGGGGCAGCTGCTCCCATTACCATGGGAACTGAAGGTGCAAAGCCTGCCTCTGAGAAGGTCGTCAGTGCTGTCAGAGCCCAGATGTCAGCTCTGGCGGAAAAGAATGGATATCCGGTGGCTGTTGCTGAAGCAATGGTGGATGTTGATATTGAGCTTGTTGAGATTCGGTACGATGATAGAATACTCCTGGTAAAAAGAGAAGATGTTGAGGAGTTTAGAAGGAAGGCCAGAGAGGAGTCCAGAAAATTTGAGGAGGTGAAGGTTGTATCTCCATCTGGGAAACTTCTAACGCTAACTGCAAAGCAGATGGAGTACTATGGAATATCATCGGGTACTGTTAGAGATATTGATGAACTTATGGAGTATGAAGGGATCAGAAATCCCTTGATTATTCGATATAATGAAAGTGGCGCGGATAAAGTGGTATCATTTCTCACAAGTTCTGCCGTTGCTGGACTGCTCATAATGATTGGAATTATAGCACTGCTAATTGAAATAACCACACCTGGCTTTGGATTGCCGGGAACGATTGCCATTATATGTTTTCTGATAGTTTTCTTCAGTTGCGGGCTTCTCGGGACACTTGAAAGTTTTGAGCTTTTGCTTTTTATAGCCGGTATTATTCTTCTGGTAATTGAACTTCTGCTTATTCCTGGATTTGGAATTACAGGCGTGGCAGGAATTATTCTCATAGTGGCTTCGCTTATCTTGTCCATGCAGGGTTTTGTGATACCAAAGTTTGATTACCAGAGAAAGATAATGAAGATTAATGCCATAGTGGTGCTTTCTTCTCTGGTTGGAGCACTGATAGGTTTCACTGTACTTGCCAGATTTCTACCAAAAATTGGAGTTTTTTCTGCTCTGATGCTGAAAGCAGAGCAGAAACCGGAGGAAGGATTTGTTGTCCAGGATGAGGAAGAGAAGAATAAACTGGTAGGAGGGCAGGGCATTGCTGTTACTCCTCTCAGACCTTCTGGAAAGGCGAAAATTGGTGATGAACTCTACGATGTCCAGACAGATGGTGAATATGTTGAAAAAGGTACAAGGATTGAGGTGATTGAAGTTAGTGGAAACAGAATTGTTGTAAAAAAAGCTAAGAATAAATAATTGGCAAGGATCTTATTCGAGTATTCTCTTTGTTAAATTGCTTTCGAGAAACAAATATTGTACCGAGAATGCAGGTTTTGAAATTATAATGTTTGAAACTTTACCGCTAAATTATCTGGTCATCGCTGTTTATAGTTTTTGTTAAATTAAACACACATGGGATCGATGGGATGGAAAACCTGGTTCCTGTATTTTTGTTTATAATAGGTATAATCGCTATATTTATAGAGTTTTTTGTCCCTGCGCTTGGTATTGTTGGCCTTGTGGGTATTGGGAGCATTATTGCTTCGACAGTTATGGCCTTTAGAAGATACGGGAGTCCATACGGATATATATTTCTTGTTCTTTCCCTGGTTGGGGTGCCTGGGTTAATTTTAATTGGGCTTAAGAGTTTTCCCAGAACCTTCTTTGGAAAAAAGCTAATACTCTGGACTTCACAAAAACCCGAAGAGGGATATGTTAGCAGTGATACAAACAGGATAACTTCATTGGTTGGCAGGGAGGGCATTGTTGTTGCGAAATTAAGACCTTCTGGAATTGTAGAAATTGAAGGAAAGAGAGTAAGTGTAGTTACAGAAGGTGAAATGGTTGAAAGGGGGAAAAGGGTTAAGGTTCTAAAGGTTGAGGGAAACAGGGTGGTTGTAAGAGAGGTTGAGTAATTGGCAAAAACGATGGTTTTCAATACAGAATTTGGTTATTGTATAAGTAAAGCTAACTTGAAGTTTTCATAATGAAGCACAGGTGAATTGTATAATGTAAAGAAATCAAGCAGTATTGATTTATGTTGTTCGAAATTCACTTGGACTGCAACATATATAATTTAATTTTTCAATAGACTCAACACCAATTCTAGATGTAAAAAATTGGAGGGGTTATTGCCATGTTTATAGTTCTTTACATATTCCTGGCTATAGTTGCACTTATTTTCATAGGATTATTCATAAAGTTTTTTGGGCTGTGGTTCAGAGCTCTTTTGTCAGGCGCACCTGTTGGAATAGCAAGGCTGATTGGAATGTGGCTCAGAAAAGTTAATCCAGCAGTTATTGTTGATAGCAGGATCATGCTCACAAAGGCTGGTATCCCGATAGATACTGATCTGCTCGAAACCCATTTCCTGGCAAGAGGTGATGTTCTGAAGGTATCCATGGCTCTTGTAGCTGCTAACAAGGCAAATATTCCGCTGACATTTCAAAGGGCAGCCGCTATTGATCTTGCAGGACGTGATGTGCTCGATGCTGTAAAGACAAGTGTAAATCCAAAGGTAATTGATTGTCCGGATCCGCGTAAGGGAAAACAAACGATAGATGCAGTTGCCAAGGATGGTATCCAGTTGAAGGCAAAGGCCAGGGTAACTGTGAGGGCCAATATCGAAAGACTTGTTGGTGGAGCAACGGAGGAAACGATAATTGCAAGGGTGGGTGAAGGTATAGTTACAACAATCGGATCGGCCGGGACTTACAAAGAGGTGCTTGAGAATCCTGATAAGATATCGAAAACAGTTCTGGAGAAGGGTCTTGATGCGGGAACAGCATTTGAGATTCTGTCGATTGATATAGCCGATGTGGATGTTGGAGAAAATGTTGGCGCTAAACTTCAGGCAGATCAGGCAGAGGCTGACAGGAGGAGGTTTCAGGCTGAAGCCGAGAAGAGGCGCGCGGCCGCAAAAGCCCGTGAACAGGAGATGCTGGCCCAGGTTCAGGAGAACAGAGCAAAGGTGGTTCTCGCAGAGGCTGAGATTCCCCTTGCCATAGCTGAGGCTTTCAGGAAAGGTAATCTAGGTATAATGGATTATTACAGGCTTAAAAATATACAGGCTGATACTGATATGAGGCAGAGTATAAGTGGAGATTTGAAACCAAGGGGTGAGAAGCCAACTCCATAGATGTAGTTGCACAAATGATAGACAATTAGTTAATAATTAGATGTATTTTATTAAAAATTATTTGATGATTAAATAGTATTTATTGGTTATCTTGATAATCGTGGAAGTGTAAAGTCAAATAATTAAGGGAAAATTCAATGGATATCCTTGATATAGTTATTTATCTGATATTTTTCGTTGTTTTTGGATTAAACCTTGTCTCAATTATAATGAAGATTAAGGCAAAAAGGGCCCGGGGTGAGCCCCTGGTAACATTTAAGAGGAGGTTCATAAAAATACCGAGGGATCTGTATTACTATGTAAAGAATGTTGAGGCTACATCCGGGAAACCCGAGGCAGAGAGGCTTACAGGCGGAATAGATTTTTCCCAAAGTATATCCCATAATGAAAATGAAGAGACCGTTAGGACAGAGTTAAAAAATCCTGGGATAAATGGATTGAAGAAAATTGGCCACGATGAATTGGATGAATTAAAA